>CAYZKM010000129.1:0-10257 GCA_964478525.1 uncultured Bifidobacterium sp. | reverse complement strand
TTGCCGGAAAAAAGAGGATTGGCAGCAGCTTGGGAGTTTTTCAGCAGCCTGCTAGGGCTATCTGAAGCTGCCCGATGGCCGTGCCATGATCGGCCAGTCACACGACTACAAGCGTAACGGCACTACCACCCTGTTCGCGGCCCTGAATGTCGGCACCGGCGAGGTGACCGGCCAACATCATAAACAGCGTTGCAGGATCGAGTTCCTGGTCTTCATGAACCGGGTGATGGCGCAGCATGCAGACAAAGAGGTCCACGTGGTGCTGGACAACCTGTCAACGCAAAAGCCGAGGCGCGATATGTGGCTGAAGCGCCATCCGAATGTGCACCTCCATTATACCCCCACACATTCATCCGGGCTGAACCAAATCGAGATCTGGTTCTCGATCCTGGCCGGCAAGTCGCTGAAGGGTGCATCGTTCGGCGACGTGAAGGAGTTGGTGGCTCGCATCGACAGCTTCATCGCCAACTACAATGAGAAGGCGCGGCCTTTCATCTGGACCAAGTGCGTCGTCCACCAAAAGCGCCTCAAACCGTGTTTCGCTGTCCCATGATTCCAGGTAGTAGGCTACGTGCGGATGGAGGCCGACGCCGTCAGCGAGCGGTGGGTGTTACTTTACCGTCCGCGACATCGGCGACCACCGCATCTGGCGCGCGCAGGCCGGGATCGCCATAGCCGGCGCCGCCTGCCGTCTGCAGGATAATCCGGTCGCCTTTCATCAGCCGTGTCACGATCTTGGACGGGATCACCTCTCGCGCGCCGCCAGCCCGGATGATGACCGATTCCGCCCGCGCTCCGTCCTGTCCGCCAAGCACGCCACGCGCGGCCGAAAAATGGCGCTCGCCGCGATGGGTGAAGGTGACGTTGTCGACCAGGGCTTCGTATTCCCGCACCGTGCCCAGACCGCCGCGATGCGTCCCCGCTCCGCCCGAGCCTGCGCGCAGCGCCACGCGATGCAGGCGGATCGGGGTTTCCATCTCCATCGCCTCGGCCGGCAGGTTCATACAGTTGGTGGCGTCGGTCTCGATCGCATCCACCCCGTCGCTGCTTGCCGCCGCGCCTGATCCGCTCGCGACCAGATCGCCGGTGACGAAGTTCCCACCCGTCGGATGCTGCCCGCCAAATGCGACCAGGGCCATCTGACCGGCCGCCGGGGCCGGAATGCGATCCGGAATGGCCTGGGCGAGGGCGCCCAGTATCGAGGTAGTGATGCGCTTGATCGTCGACGTGCGGGCATTGACCGGCGCAGGCTCTACCGGATTCACCAGGCTGCCTTCCGGCAGATGCAGAGAGATCGGGCGGAAGCAGCCGGCATTGGTCGGGATCGCCGGATCAGTCACGGCACGGATGGCGAAGCAGGCAGCGGCCAGCGATCCGGACGGCACGCAATTCATCGGCCCGCGCACCTGCGAGCTGGTGCCGGTGAAGTCTATGTGGATACCCTTGTCGTCCACCGTCACCGCGACCTCGATGCGGATCGGCTTGTCCAGGTCGATCCCGTCGTTGTCCATGAAATCGACATAGCGGTAGGTGCCACGCGGGATCTTCGCCAGGGCTTGGCGTGTCATTATCTCGGAGCGGCCCAATAGTTCCCCAAAGATCGCCAGAAGGGCATTGTGGCCATTGCGATCTGCCAGTTCACCGATACGGCGGGCGCCAATACTGCAGGCCGCGACCTGTGCGTTCAGGTCGCCCATCACCGTGTCGGGGATACGCACGTTTTGCCGGAGGATGGCGACCAGCGTTTCGTTCACCACGCCCTTGTCGCGGTATTTCAGCGGCGGCAGGCGCAGACCTTCCTGGAAGATTTCAGTCGCGTTGGTCGGAACCGACCCCGCTGACATGCCGCCCATGTCCTGGTGATGCGTCATTGCCGCGGAGAAAGCGATCAGTTGCCCGCGATGGATGATTGGTTGGACGATAGCGATGTCGGGCAAGTGCGTCCCGCCGGCATAAGGATCGTTCAACAGAAACGTATCGCCCGGATGCATCCTGTCGGGCGGGAACGTGTCGATCATCCGGCGCATCACAGGAATCAGTGTCGCCAGATGGATCGGGATCGCGCAAGCTTGCGCCAAGGTCTGTCCGTCCGCCGTGAACAAGCCGGCCGATGCGTCCAGCCCTTCCTTTACTATTGGAGAGAACGAACTGCGCACCAGCGTGGTCTGCATCTCGTTGGCGATGCCTTCCAACTTGTGTCGCGTGACCTCGACGGTGATCGGATCGGTCATGATATACGCTCCAGGATCAGCGCGCCGCTCGTCGTCAGGCGACCGGCCCAGCCGGGTTCGATAAGAGTGGTGGTGTCCGTCTGCTCGACGATCGCCGGGCCGGGGACGCGTGTGCCGGCGGTGAACGCGCCGCGATGCCAGATCGCGGCCTCGACCGTGCCGGCAGCAATGCGGATCGGACGGCTTGTCGACGGGTGCAGGCGGCCGTCGCCGGTCGCGCCGGTGGCGACGCTGCCTAACGCGGCACGATGGACGGTGCGCAGGTTCACGATCTTTGCGGGCACGGTGGTGGAATGGCCATAGACGCGGGCATGGGCCGCCAGGAATGCATCGTAGATGGCACTGGCATCGCGTGACGTCAGCGGTACTTCCAAATGATACGACTGTCCGATGTAGCAGACATCGGCGTAATGACGGATGTCGGTATCGTTAGGCGCCGCCAACCCTTCGGCCGCCATCAGCATGCCGCATCGTGCGTCCAACCCATCCAACGCCTGCGCCAGGGTGCGCTGATCCAGATTCGCCAGAGGGCAGGGGAAGGCGGCTGCAACCTCGTGTTCCACCGGCGCGCCGAGAAGTCCGGCGGCCGACAGCACACCGGGATGCACAGGAATGACGATGGTGGTGATACCAAGCTCCTCGGCCAGGGCGCAGGCGTGCATCGGTCCGGCTCCGCCCAACGGCAACAGCGCATAGCCGCGCGGATCGATACCGCGCCCGATCGAAACCAGGCGAATCGCCTCCGCCATCTGTGCATTCAATACGCGATGGATGCCCAATGCTGCCTGTTCTACCGTCATGCCAAGCGGTCCGGCAACTACATCCCGGATCACCGCGCGCGATCGCTCCGGGTGCAATGGCAGCATACCGCCAGCAAATTTGTGGGGGTCAATATAACCCAGCACCACCGACGCATCGGTCACTGTCGGCTGCGTGCCACCACGGTTGTAGCAGGCCGGTCCAGGCTCCGACCCTGCTGAGTGCGGACCCACGCGCAGCGATCCCGCGCCATCCAGCCAGGCGATGGACCCACCGCCCGCTCCGATGGCGGTCACATCTACCATGGGTACACGCGCCGTATAGCCGTCGATCACACCTTCGCCACGGATCAGCGGCTCACCGCCGGTCACCAGTGCGATATCGCAGGACGTGCCGCCGATATCGACGGTGATCAGGTCCCCACAGCCGGCGGCCTTGCCCGCTTCCACGCCGCCCATTACGCCGGCGGCAGGCCCGGATAGGAACAGCCGCACAGGGCGCAGGCGCGCGACCGCGGACGACATCAGCCCGCCCCGGGACTGCATCACCTGCATCGGCACCGTCAGCCCGGCGGCGGCAAGCCCGGCTTCCATATTCGCCAGGTAGTCAGCCACCACTGGCTTGATATAGGCGTCGAATGCCGTCGCGCAGGTACGCTCATATTCCCGGAATGCGGGATCGACATCCGATGACAACGATACGGGTAGTCCTGATGCCATGGCGCCGATGATATCGCGCACGCGCCGTTCATGCGCGGGGTCGAGGAACGAGAACAGCAGGCTGACCGCGATGGCCCGCACATCCTGTGCGAGCAGTTCGCCGACCGCACGACGGACGCTGTCTTCGTCCAGCGGTACAAGAACATTTCCATGCGCATCCAGGCGTTCCCGTACCTCCTTCCGATAGCGGCCGGGGGCAAGGAACACTGGTGTTTCAGGCTTCAGCACCAGATCGTACATCTGATGCCGCATCTGCCGACCGATCTCCAGTACATCCTTGAAGCCTTCGGTCGCGATCAGGCCGATCCGCGCGCCCTTGCGTTCCAGCACGGCGTTAGTTGCGATGGTCGTTCCGTGCGTGAACCGGTTGATCGCCGCAGCATCCACTCCCCACGCTCGGGCCGCCATATCCAGTGCCGCAAGTACTGCTCGGCTTGGATCGCCATGCGTGGTCGGCACCTTTGCGATGCGCAGCGTGCCATCACCGAGCCGACAAACGACATCGGTGAAGGTGCCGCCAATGTCGATGCCGATCTCAGCGCGCATCACGCGGCGGTCTCACGACCGACGACATGCTCAAATGTCGGCGCCGTGCCGAGCGCGGATCCGGTCATATAGCCGGCGCCGTAAAGCCCCACGACCATCTCGCACGCGGCGCGCAGACCTTGTACCAGTTCGCTGAACATTTCCCACACCTGCATCGTCGGATCGGTCATCACGCCGCAGCACATGTCATACGCCGCAGCGATGGATGCACGGCCATGGAACGGGGCGGTTTCAATCGGAACCTGTACGCGGTTGTCATGCACCAGGTGCCGGCGATGGAAATCGGAGTCGTCACCGGCACGCACATTTGCACTGCATCGCGCCACCGGATTGTTCAACGATGTCGCATCCGGCTCAGTCTTGGCGGCGAGCTGGTCCGGCGTGTTCGCTTCAATCAGGATGCTATCGGCACCGCGGTGGTTGGCAGGGTGCTTGCCGAATCTACTCCGTATGTATGCCACCCCCCGCACGCCAACGCCAAGCTGGCAGGCCATCAACAGTCTACCACCGGGATTGGCATCGCCGGCGAACACCGACACATTGGCCTGGTTAGGCATATAGTTTCGGGCCAGTTCGGCGTTTCGTGTGAAACAAACCGCTGTCAGATTGACACCCCGGCGCACTGTGACATCCATCGTGGCATCAGTCTGCAAGAGACCTACCTCGGAAGCCCGTCCATCCCACCTGCGCATCCAGCTTGCCGCGGCAAGTCCGGCGGCGGCGGTGCTCTCCGCCATGATATCGAGTTCGGTTTTCATGATGTGGGCCCTCGACTTCGTTGGCGACAATCAAAATTTCAACTTGTCCACACCATAGAACGCGCCGACCTGCGTCACACGCTCCCGGCTCGGGACTGAGTTGAACCAGCCGTGCCGGCTGTGGCGAATGCCGGTAGCGCGATACATGTCAACCATCATCTCCGCCATCTTCATGGTGCTGCCCAAACCGTCGATAATGGGCACATCGTCCACGCGGTTGATGCCGTTGCGGGCCATCAGCAGGTTCAACGGCACCTCGCCCGGTATGATGACGTCGGCGCCGGTTTCCTTGATAACCCGTCGCGCGACTTCCTGGAATTGTGCGATCAGTGGGCCGGGATTCTGATACGCCGGCAGCACATCGTCGAATTTCAGGCCCGATGCGACGACGCTCGCGCAGCGGTCGGTCAGGCCGTAGCCACGAATCTGCTCCTGATACAGTGGGATCATGCGATCGATGAATAGGATGATCGCGAAACGCTGGCCGAACATCGTGGCCAAGTGGCAACAGGTTTCGCCCATGCCGATGACGGGGATGTCGACCAGCGACCGCAGTTCCCGCAGCATCGGGTTCGGCAAGGTGCACATGGCATAGGCGTCGAACTTCTGTTCCTCGGCTGCGCGGCCGGCAGCCACCCATTGGTTGCCGTGGATCCAGAATGTGTAGCCATAGCCGATATCGTCGCCGGGATAGTTGGACGGATAGGTGCCGTCAGCCTGGCCGTGGAATACTACCTCGGTGTCCGGGCGCAGCACCTTGGTCAGATGGGCGCGCATGGCGTCCTCATAGCCCGGTAGGTCGCCCAGGACGGTGAAGCTTTGGTGCCAGAGTTTCATAGCCATCGTGTCGTTTCCTCTGTCGGCGGATCAGGCGGCGCGAACGTCGACCGAGTCGTCCTCGATCGGCAACGCATACCAATTGCGCGACACCACCCAATCGGGACGCGGGCTCGGGCCCAGCACAGGCTTGTTCGCGACAGCGTTGCACGAGATGTAGATGTGCCATCGATCCTCCCCCGACAGGTTATGGCCCGAGGCATGCAGCACGTTGCAGTGAAACAGCACGGCCGTGCCGGCCTTGCCGTTCACGGCAATCGGCGGGGGCGAGGATCGCAGAATCTCAATCATGCGCTGCTTGGGGATCGACCACAGCTTGTAGCCGGTGGATGTGTCAAGCACCGATTCCTGCAGACCGAGCTTGTGTGTTCCGGGCAGGATATAGAGCCCCCCGCTGAACTCGGACGTGTCGTTCAGCATCACGTTGAACGTTGCCATATTGGGTGCGGGACAGCCGTCCTTGCTCCAGGAATTGTAATCCTGATGCCACATCCAAGGCGTACCCTCGATGGCCGGCTTCGCATTAACCTTGGTGTGGTAGACGTAGATGTCGTCGGTGCCGAGAACGGTGCGAACCGGCCGCTGAACCCGCGGCGTTCGCACCAACGCGCGGAACGGCGCCGATGCCGTGGGGCCATCGGTTTCGTGCACACGGAACAGGCTTTTGACGCCGCCGGTGTGTTCGCGCACCACCTCTTCGGCCTGAACCTCGGACAAGCGCTCAACTTCCTGCCGCATCACAGCAACCTCGGCAGCCGAGAACATGTTCGGGAAAATCAGAAATCCGTCGCGCTCGTACTGAGTGCGTTGCGCAGCGGTCAGTTTCATCGTCGCCCTCCCACTGGATCAGTTGTTGTCCTGCGACTGTTGGCCCAGGCGGGTGTTTCAGGCAAGCGCAGGCAAGAGTGACTCGGTCCGGCCCGCGAGATAGAACAGCAACAGGGCCAGATTCGGCTACAGAACGACAGGAACAATTGGATGGCCGACGGGTCCGGAGAATCCCCTCGAAGGCAGGGGGAAGCAGGGCCCGGTATCCGGGTGTTCTGGCGGCTGACGTTGCCGCTGTCCGGTGTGAATTTCCTCAATCAGGCCGCACGGGCACTGATCGCGACCATCGGGCCGCTTCTGGCGCTGGAGTTCGAGTTGTCAGCCACCGAGCTTGGTCTGTTGGCTGCGACGTTCTTCGCATCCTATGCAGCAGCGCAGTTACCGGTGGGCCTGGCGATGGACCTGTTCGGAGTGCGCCGCGTGCAGATCCATCTGTCGAGGGTCGCGGCATTTGGCTTCGCACTCTGCGCCTTGTCGAACGGGGTCATCGCGCTGGCTGCCGGGCGCTTCATCACCGGCATCGGCATCAGCGTTGGCATGATCGCGATGCTGACCGCCCATTCGCAATGGCTGCCGCGCCACCGCGTCGCAGCGATGACAGGCGTCGGCATCTTCGTCGCTTCGTTCGGTGGAATGGCGGCGACGTTGCCAGCGCAGCAGATGCTGCCAATGATCGGCTGGCGCGGCGTCTTTTGGGTACTGGCTGCATGCGCCGCCGCGATTTCCATTTGGATCGGCATCAGCGTTCCCGACCCAAAACGGCAACCGCCCGCCCGACGCAGCCTGGCACGGGAGATGAAAGAGTTTGGGCGCATCTTCGTGCACCCCGCGTTCCTGTGCTACGCGCCGGCGATCTCGTTGCTGTCAGGACTGAACTTCACCTATGGCGGTCTGTGGGCCGGGCCGTGGCTACGCGATGTCGGCGGCTTTGCGGCGGCACCCCGTGCTGCGCTACTGATGGTATACATGAGTGGAATGATGGCCGGCAGCATGCTGACCGGACAACTCGCATCTTTCCTGCACCGGCGCGGATTCGACGCGATGACCGTGCCGTGTATCGCCATCGGTGGCATCTGGCTGATGCAGATTCTGCTTATCCTACTCCCTTCGACCCATCCCGCGTTCCTGGGTGCGTGCTGGTTCATGTTCTCGTTTCTAAGTTCCGCCGGGCCTGCAGGATACGCAGCCGTGGCTCAGCGCTTCCCGCCCGAGATCGCGGGGCGCGTCGGCACCACCATCAACTTCTCGATGCTGGTAATTGTGTTCATCCTGCAAAACGCGATCGGCGCGGTGCTGGACTTGTGGCCGCGCACCGCTAACGACGGATGGAATCCAATCGGGTATGGCTGGGCAATGGGGCTGACCGTCGCGCTGCAGGCAATCACCACGATCTGGATGGTGGCGCGTCAAGGAAGGGTGCATAGCGGCGAGGACACGGTTTGACATGATGGCAATGGCACACGCGGCCTTGCAGGTCGGGCAGGACGGTCCTCTAGCGATCGAAGTCCTGTGCATTCCGCACCCCGAGCCCAATCAGGTGGTGGTACGGACGCTCAGGGTCTGACGCGGACGACATTGCAGGCCCTCAATATGACCCGTGCCAGTAGCCCTTACTTTGAATTTCTCACTTTATAGAATCGTGGACGATTGGGTGCCGAGGATACACGGCATCGGTGTCGACGTCTTGGTCAGGACATTGGGCAGCGGCGGGAAGGGCTTCTTCAGACGAAACTGGATGCCTCGGTCGTCCAGAGCAGATAATTCGTCGGTGGCATCCATCAGTGCCTGCCCGAACGCGTCGCGGCCACAGTGTCGGCGGATGGAGGCGACGCAATTTCGCGCCAGAACCAGGCTGCCGTCGTGAAACTTCAGGCCGGGCCGTAGTGTCAAAATCAGCGCTTGCCGTCATCCTCGATGACATGACCGACCAACATCTGGAAGCTCGCATCCATGCCGTACAGTGTGTCGAACACCAGATAACCGTGGTTGCGGACGACGGTTGCCGTGGTGAACACCGGATCCAGGATCGGAAGGTCATCCTCCGGGATCACCGTCCGGGTCGCACGGCCCTGAGCGTCGGCAATGGTGGGGGCAGCGAGCGTCGCTATGAAGGTGTTAAGGAAGTGACGGCAGAGCATGCAGGACTCGTAGTCTTGGATTGTCACAACCCTCTATACTACCTTGAGCCTCAAAACATGACGGTACAAGCGCGGCAGGTAGGCTTTCAAAAAAACTCGGAATGACCCACCGATCCGGTGCGCACGGCAGTTCGCGTCCACCACCTGTTGCTGCAGGACGGATCGCTGCTGCTCCGACAGGCGCAGCGCCGTCACATGTTCAACCAGTGATGCCTGATCCCTTGACCGCGCCTCGGCGCTGCGCGCCATCTCCTCTCGACATTGGGCCACTTCCGCCCGCAATCTCGCGGTTTCCGCCTTCTGCTCACGCAGACGGATGCTGTCCGTGTCCAGATCGCCGCGTTCGATGAACAGGCTGTCGCGGATAGATGGGATCGGACGGTTCGACGCGATCGCAACAACGTATGGTGAACGCGGCACCCCGAGGCACGCCTCGAAGCGATCTCGCTCCCGCCGCTCGAACACCATTGGCGGGCTGCGCGCTGCTCGCTCACCGATCAGGCATGAACCGATCATGGCGCGCTGTGTCAAGACGGTGATGTAACTGAAGTGGCGGGCGAGCAGGTCCTCGAACTCCCTTCTGCTGAACTCCCGTACGTGGAACGGGTTGGTCGATGTGCCGAAAGGTGTGTAAGTGTCGCGGTCGGGCGTGCTGACGATGAAGCAGCCGTCGTTGCGCAGGACGCGGCGCACCTCTGTCACGAAGGTTTCGGCACCGGCGAAATGCTCGATCGTTTCAAACGAGGTAATCACATCTGCCGACCCATCAGCAATCGGGATGGCCCGGGCATCGCCACAGACGAAGTAAAGATTGGGTCTGCCGAAATTGGTTCGCGCCAGTCGAGCGGTCGGACTTGCGTATTCCACGCCGACGACACGGCGCGCGACCTGCGACAGATGCGCCGATCCGTAGCCTTCCCCGGACGCGACGTCGACCACGTCCTGGCCCATGCAGAATTGCCGAGCGAAGAGATAGCGATGGTAGTGTTCGATCTGGACTTGGCCGTCGATGGCGCTGGTCAGCCGCTCGCCGCTGAATGCCTGTGGATTGGCGGCGGTTTCACGAGGGAAGTAACCTAACGGTTGATCGAGGCTGTTCAATGCGGGGGCGGCCCATCTGCATGAGGCAAAGTCCAGAGCCTATATCACAGATTGCATTCAAACACCACAACACGCGTAGAAGTAACTCTTTGGCGCCAACATAAAAGGGCCGCGCCATGTCCAGCGCAGCCCTTTTATACGATGATGAGAACAGGCTCCTACTTTGCGGGAACCTGCTCTAGATACACCTGGGCGCCCTTCTCGATGAACTCCTGCGTCTTCTGCTCCATGCCTGCCATTCTCTCGGCTTCGCCACGCAGGTCCTGCGTGATCTTCATCGAGCAGAACTTGGGCCCGCACATCGAGCAGAAATGCGCGACCTTGTGCGCTTCCTTCGGTA
>CAYZKM010000128.1:0-10273 GCA_964478525.1 uncultured Bifidobacterium sp. | reverse complement strand
GGGCTGTGCGGCGGGGCCGTGCCGCCGGCGAACGGGCCGCGTTCCATCGTGCTGTCGATGGAGCGCATGAACCGCATCCGCGACCTGGACACCCGTGACTTCTCGATCGTAGCCGAGGCCGGCTGCATCGTGCAGAACGTCCAGCAGGCCGCCGCCGAGGCCGGCCGGCTGTTCCCGATCCAATGGGGCGCGCAGGGTTCGGCGCAGATCGGGGGGATGCTGTCGACCAATGCCGGCGGCATCCGCACCCTGCGCTATGGCAATGCCCGCGAGCTGGTGCTGGGGCTGGAGGTCGTGCTGCCCGACGGGCGCATCCTGGACGATCTGCGCCGGGTGCGGAAGGACAATAGCGGCTATGCGCTGCGCCACCTGTTCATCGGCGGCGAGGGCACGCTGGGCATCATCACCGCCGCCGCCATGCGTCTGCAACCGGCGCTGAAGCGGGTCGAGACCGCCTATGTCGCCGTCCCCTCCCCCGATGCCGCGCTGTCGCTGTTCTCCCGCGTCATGGAAAGCGGGGCCGAGGTGATCGGCTTCGAACTCTGCGCCCGGTACTGCATGCAGACCGCGGCGAAGCATGGCGTCGGGCTGCGCATCCCGCTGGGCTTTGAAAGCCCGTGGTTCGTGATGCTGGAAATGGCCGCCGCCCATGCCTCGATCCCGCTGCGCGAGATCCTGGAGGAGACGCTGGGCGCGGCCATGGAAGCCGGCGAGGTCACCGACGCCGCCATCGCCGAGACCGAGGCGCAGCGGCAGATGATCTGGAAGATCCGGGAAGACTATCCCGAATGCTCCCGCACCGAGGGACCGGCCGTGGGCACCGATACCTCGGTTCCCGTCTCGGCCGTGCCGGCGTTCCTGAACCAGGTCGAGGCCGAGCTGACGGCGCGCTGGCCCGAGGGGCGGATGGCAGCGATCGGCCATGCCGGCGACGGCAACATCCATGTCTCGCTGCACGCCCCGCCCGGCTGGACCGATCGCCCGGCCTGGGTGCGGCTTGCCGGGCAGATGGAGCCGATGATCAACGCCATCGCGGTGTCGCTGGGCGGCAGTTTCTCGGCCGAGCACGGGATCGGGCAGTCGAAGCGCCATGCCATGACGACCCACAAAAGCCCGGTGGCGATGGACGTGATGCGGGCGATCAAGGGCACGATCGATCCCGACAGCCGGATGAACCCGGGCAAGGTGCTGCCGTAACGCGCGCTGCCAGGGACACCACCCCGCCGCCCCCCAGGAGCCGACCCCACGGAGCCGTCCCCCCGGAGCCACCTCATGACCGACACCACCGACCCCCGCCCCTTCGCCGGCATCCGGGTCATCGACATCACCCATGTCCTGGCCGGACCGTTCGCGGCCTATCAGCTTGCCGTCCACGGCGCCGATGTCATCAAGGTGGAGAACCCGCACGACCCGGACATGGTCCGCATCCTGGGTTCGGACCCCGACGACAACGCCTGCCGCATGGGCAGCGCGTTCCTGACCCAGGCGTCGAACAAGCGGGCCATCACCCTGGACCTGAAGCGGCCCGAGGGCCAGGCCGTGCTGAAGCGCCTGGTGGCCACCGCCGATGTCCTGGTCGAGAATTACCGCCCCGGCGCGCTGGCCGCGCTCGGCCTGGGCTATCGCGACCTGGCCGCGATCAATCCGCGGCTGATCTATGCCAGCTTCTCGGCCTTCGGCCAGACCGGGCCACGCGGCGGCTACACCGCCTATGACCATGTCATCCAGGCGAACTCCGGCATCATGGCCACGACCGGAGAGATCGGTGGGCGGCCGATCAAGTTCGGCTCTCCGGTGATCGACTACGCGACCGGCACGACCGGTGCCTTCGCCCTGGCCACGGCGCTGTTCCAGCGGGAGCGGACGGGCCAGGGCCAGCATATCGACATGGCGATGATGGATGTCGCCCTGGTGATGATGGCCAGCCATGTCACCGACTTCACCCGCACCGGCCATCACCCCGAGCCGCACGGGCACTGGCAGGGCTTCGCCACCGGGTCGTGCTGGCCCACCGCGGACGGGCTGCTGATGCTGGGCGCCATGAGCATTCCCCAGCAGCGCCGCTTCTGGACCGCGCTGGGGCGGGACGAGATGGCCAAGGCGACCCATGCCGAGCGGAAGGCGGACGAAGGACGGGAACGGCAGATCGTGGCCGAGACGCTGATGACCCGCACCGCCGATGCCTGGGAGCAGTTCTTCCAGTCCCGCCATGTGCCCGCCGGGCGGGTGCGCCGGCTGGAGGAGACCCTGCTGGACCCGCATCTGGCCCATCGCGCCGTGCTGCACCATCACGACGGCGCGCCTGGCGTGGGGGGCGGGTTCGACGTGCCGGTCGCCGCCTTCAAGCTGGCCCATGGCAGCGGGCGGATCGACACCCCGCCCCCAACCGTCGGCCAGCACACCGACGCCATCCTGGCCGATCTCGGCTATCCCCCGGCCGAGATCGCCACCCTGCGCGCGAGTGGGATCATCTGAGCTGAGCAGACCCTGCCTGGTCGACCACCGCGTGTGCTGCCGAGTCGCTATCGGGACGGATTGGCGGGTGGAGGACGATGACAGGACGCTCGCCGCCGCGGTCGGGCGGGTCGGCCTGCGCCGACCGCAGGCCGACGCCGGCGACATCGGTCTGCGGTATGGCGACGAGGGCGAGGCGCTGACGCATCCTTTTGCTGCCGAACGCGATGACATCGAACGCATCCGGCATGACCTGACGGCGCGCCATCTCGCGCATGAGATTTTGCCGATGCCGGCGCGCCCGATGCCGCCATCCATCAGGAGAGGTCAGCGCTTCCGTTGGCCAAGCCGCGAATCTTTGTTCGGACTGTGCCGATTTTTCGCATTCATCCGGTTTTGTAACGGCGCTGTTACCGATACGGGCGTATGTCTTGGTGCATGGAAACCTCCGGCGCCGGCCGAAGTTTCCGGCCTTGAACCACACCGGCAGAATACACGGCCCATGATCGACCCCGCTGACCGGGTCTGATCATGGGCGTTTTTCGTTGCGGCGCTTTTCGTTGCGGCGCCTGCCGGTGGCCGCCCCGCGTTCGTCCTGCGCCATCGCCGGCGACGGCTTGTCGCTGTCGCTCTATCCAGGACCCGGCGGCGCGGGCACGCTGGTGAAGACCCTGACGCTGATCGAGAGCCGGCTCTGCGCGACCCCAGTTCTGCACGATCGATGCATCGGGCACCTGCCAGCAATTCGGCACCACGCAGGTCCACGGCGCCACGCCGTGCGAGGTCCGGCGGGGCCAGACCTGCCTCATCGCGCTGGCCGCGCACGCGAAGTGGAGTCCGACGCGTATTGCATCAAGGGCGCGCAGGACGCGCTGATCAGCGGGTTCGCCGGGTCGCTGCCGGATCGAACGTCGTCGCCCCGGTGCCGGACCCGCATCCACGGCCCTGCCGGGTGCGGGCACCATGGCCCTGGGCGCACTGTGCCGGCGCAAACCGGCACAAGGCTGATAGATGGGCCGGGAAACGGCCTGTAACGTTTCCCGACACCTGCGATCAGGCGGTGGCGCGACGGCGCCGCCGCGTCGCACCCAGGCCGGCCAGGCCGAGCGTCAGCAGCGCCACCGAAGCCGGCTCGGGCACCGCGTTCACCACCATCGAGACCGATCCGACCTCGTCCCCTCCGTTCATCACCGTTACCGCGAACGTATACACATCGGCGGCCCAGACATTGTAGCCGGGCAGGAAGCCGAACAGCATGTTCTCGGAGTTCTGCTCGCCATTGTCGCTCGAGCCCCCGCGGACCGCATTGTCGGGAATGGCCAGCAGATCGAGCGGCACGGACACGTTGGTCAGGCCGTTCAGCGAGGTGATCGACATGAACGCAGTCAGCCCGGACAGGCCGGAATTGCCCAGGTTGTCGATCGAGAATTCCCAGTTCCAGGACGCACGGTTGGGATTCAGGCCGGACACGCCGGTCGAGACCTCATACACGTTGCCGGGCGTCGGGCTCGGCGTCACCACCGCGCCGCCATAGGTCTTGGTGCGCAGCGCGATCTCGTAGTTCCCGGCCGTGGTTTCGATGGTCCACCCGCCATTGACGTTGCCGGAACCGAAATACACACCGTTCGCGACATCGGCGTTGAAGCTCGTGGCCGCCTGTGTCGGGGTGGCATATGCCAGCACGCAGGCGGCGGCGGCGAAGACGCCGGAACAGAGGGTATGGCTGCGTTGCATCAATTTTCCCCAGGTTGCGTTGTACCGACCAGACACGCGACAGATTTCTTGACGTGTCAATTTATAGCAGACGCGATGCAATCGCAGTGCCAACGGGGAAAACCATTCTGCATCATGATATTGGCGATCCCGATACGGAACGATCGCGGGCTGGTGTAAGGAATCCCGACAGCCTGCTCAGCCGGCGTGGCCCAGCGCGGTCAGGGCATGCCCGGCGGCGTGCTGCCCGCTGATCCAGGCGCCGGCGACGGTGCCGGCATAGGGGGTGTTGCAGGCCTCGCCGGCGAAGCTCAGATGTCCGCCGCCGACCGGTGCGCCCAGCCGGTCCCGCGCGCCGGCATGGTGCGGGCCGGGATAGCTGTAGGCCCCGCGGATGAACGGATCGGCATCCCATTGCGTGATGAACGCGCCGCCGGGGCTGAACAGCCGGTCCACCCGCCCGCCGAACAGCGCCCGCAGCTGGCCCATCGCATGGTCGGCCACCGCCGCATGCCCGGCCGCCGCCAGGTCCCAGGCGATCGACCCGCCGATCCAGCCCTGCACATAGTCCCGCCCGAACGGCCAGCACTGGAACGGCATCAGGTGACCGCCGCTGCCCGGCACCTGCCGGTCGACCGAGCAGTGCGACGGCAGGTCCAGCCGGTCCGGCCCGGTGGCGCGCAGGGCGACCTTGATCGCCAGGCCCATCGGCAGCCGCGCGATCGCATCGCGCAGCGCATCCGGCAGGGCGGGTTCGAACACCAGCGTCCCGGCCGCCAGCACCCCGGTCGAGACCGTCACGATGCATGCCGCCGCGCTGATCGTGCCGCGATCGGTGACGGCCTCGACCCGCCCGCCCGGCCCGTTCCAGCGCAGGCGCCTGACCGGGGTGTTCAGGCGGATATCCAGCCCCTGCCCCAGCCTGCGGGAGACGAAGGCGCCGACGCCGCCATCGGGCACCAGGTTCGACCCGCCCAGCGCGTTGCGCCGCCAGTCCCGCGCACTGAACCGGTCGGCATCGGCCACGCAGATCACCGGGCCTTCCCAGGCCTCGACCGTCGCCGCCCAGGGGTCATCGGGCAGGCTGGCGGTGACGGCGGCCAGCGATGCATCGCCCGCGGCCGCGATCAGCCGGTCGGCCGCCGCCGCATAGCGGTCCCACGCGCCGGCATAGGCCGCCAGCTCCGCCGCGCTCGCCAGCCGCTCGCCGACATAAGTGCGCTCGGTCCGCAACAGGTCGGACCGCAGCAATGTCTCCCCCGCCGCTTCGGCGATCGGCACCAGCGGGTTGTGTTCGGCATCGTGCAGCCAGATCGCGCCGAGGTCGAACCACTGCCCGCCCAGGGCCGGCGGATGCACCGTCCAGGCCCGCCCGCCGATGCGGTCCGCGGCCTCCGCCACCAGGCAACGCAGCCCGCTTCCGCGCAGCGCCGTGGCGGCACCCAGGCCGGCCAGCCCCGCCCCGATGACCAGGACATCCGTATCGAGCGCCGATCCCATGCTGTGCCTCCGGCGGGCGTGCATCCGCCGGCCGAGGATAGCGCCATCCCTGCCCCCGGGTCGATCGGGGGCGGGATCGCCGGGCCGGGAACCGGACCACCACGGGCGCCGGCAGACGCCCCGGTGAAGACCGAAGCGCGGCCCCGCGCGCTATCCGGCGATCGCGGCCACCGCCGCGGCCGGCTGGCGCACCAGCGCGTCGTACTCCTTCATCAGCCGATCGGTGATCGCGCCGGGCGTGAAACGATGCGGCCCGATGCGGCGCACCGCGGTGACCTCGGCGGCGGTGCCGGCCAGCAGCACCTCGGTGGCCTGGCTGACCTCCTCGGCGGCGATCGGGCGTTCCACCACCTTCATCTGGTTGCGCCTCGCCAGGCTGATGACCGTGCGGCGGGTGATCCCGTCCAGGAAACAATCCGGCGCCGGCGTGTGCAGCGCGCCGTCGATCACCAGGAACACGTTGGCACTGGTGGTCTCGGCCACCAGGCCGCGCCAGTCCAGCATCAGCGCGTCGGCACAGCCCTCGGCCTCGGCCTGCTGCTTGGCCATGGTGCCGATCATATAGACGCCACTGCATTTCGCCGCGGTGGGAGCGGTGTCGGGTGCCGGGCGCCGCCAGTGCGCCTGTGCCATGGCGATCCCCTGCATCCGGTCGGCCCCGTAATACTGCCCCCACGGCCAGGCGGCGATCGCCAGATGCGCCGGCGCGTCACCCGGCGCGATCCCCATCATCTGCGACCCCCGCCAGGCCACGGGGCGCAGATAGGCATCCGTCAGCCCGTTCACCCGCAGCACCGACCGGCACGCCGCGTCGATCTGGTCCGCGGTCCAGGGAATCCGGAACCCCAGCACCTGCGCCGAGTGCAGCAGCCGGTCGGTGTGATCCCGCAGCCGGAAGATCGTCCCGCCATAGGCCCGTTCGCCTTCGAACACGGTGCTGGCATAGTGCAGCCCGTGACTCAGAACATGCAGGCGTGCGTCGCGCCAGGGCACGAGGGCCCCATCCAGCCAGATCCACCCATCGCGATCGTCGAAAGGAACAAGCGTCATGACCGTCATCTCCGTAAGATTATTGCGATCGACACCCCATCGATAAAATCTTCCGAATTATGAGTCAATAATGCTGACCTAAAATGACCCAGGGAATGAGGAATGCCTGACATGTCCCGCACGAGGGTCTCCGACTCGCCGCCCGCTGACGGACCGGCCGAGATGCCCGAATCGCCCGTGCCCGAATCGCCCGTGCCCGAATCGTCCATGGCCGAACCAGGCGTGCCCGACGCACAGATCCGCATGACGCAGGACCTGCTGTTCTTCGCCTATCGCGACTTCACCAACGTCGCCGACGTGGTGCTGGCCGAGCTGGGGCTGGGCCGGGCGCATCACCGGGCACTGCATTTCGTTGGCCGGAATCCGGGGATCACGGTGACCGAGTTGCTGGCGATCCTGCGCATCACCAAGCAGTCGCTCGCCCGCGTTCTCGGCGCCCTGGTCGAGGACGGCTATGTCGCGCAATCCCCCGGCGATACCGACCGCCGCCAGCGCCTGCTGAGGCTGACCGCGAGGGGCGTGGCGCTGGAACGGCGGCTGTTCGAACGCCAGCGCGCCTGCCTCGGCCCCGCGCTGGCGGCGGCGGGACCGGCGGCATCGGCCGGGCTGCGCGCGGTGCTGCGTGGTATCATGGACGACAGCGCCCGCGCCTATCTGGATGGCGCGCCGTCGCCCGGGAAGGATCACGCGGATGGCCGATGACTCGCATATCCTGATCGTCGAGGACAACGCCCCGCTGCGCGAGCGGCTGGCGCGCTATCTGGGCGGCGAGGGGCTTCACGTCACCACCGCCGCCGACGCGGCCGAGGCGCGGGACCGCATGCGCGCGATCAGCTTCGATCTGCTGGTGCTGGATGTGATGATGCCCGGCGAGACCGGGCTGGAGCTGACCGAATGGCTGCGCCGCGACGGGCCGGTGGACCTGCCGGTGCTGCTGCTGACCGCGCGCGGCGCGCCCGAGGACCGCATCGCCGGGTTCGAGGCCGGCGCCGACGACTACCTGCCCAAGCCGTTCGAGCCGCGCGAGCTGGTGTTGCGCATACGCGCGTTGCTACGCCGCGCCCCGCCGCATGTCGTGGCGGGCGACCATACGGGCCCGCTGCGCTTCGGACCCGCCGCGTTCGATCCGGAACGCGGCGAGCTGCGCGACGCCCGCGGCCCCATCCGCCTGACCGGCGGCGAGCTCGCGCTGCTGGCCGCCCTCGCCGCTCGGCCGAACCAGATCCTGTCGCGTGAGGATCTGGCGGCAACCCTGGGGATGGACACCGCGGGGGAACGCGCCATCGATGTGCAGGTGACGCGCCTGCGCCGCAAGATCGAGACCGACCCGCGCGAGCCCCGCTTCCTGCACACCGTGCGCGGCCGCGGCTATATCCTGAAGCCCGGCGAATGAAGACCCCGCCATGAGGATCGGGCGGTGGTTCAAGCGCATGGTCCCACGCTCTCTGCTGGGGCGCAGCCTGCTGCTGATCCTGATCCCGATGCTGCTGCTGGAGGTCGTCGCGCTGCGCATCTTCTATGGCAGCCATCTGGACGTCGTGTCCCGACGGCTGTCGAGCGCGATATCCAACGAAATCGGCTTCACGATCGAGCTTCTGCGCCGCTTCCCCGGCGCCGACAACGAGGCATGGATCCTGCGCACCGCGCATCAGCAGTTCAACCTGATCATCACCCTGGAACACGGCGCGACGCTGGAACCGGCGGAACGCATCAACGTGCTGGGTCCGATGGACGACGACCTGGCCGCGGCGCTGACCGACCGGTTCCGCGCAACGTTCTCGATGGACTGGACATCGGATCCGCGATCCGTGCTGATCCGCCTGCAGATCCCCGAGGGCGTGCTGGACATCGTCGCCCCGCGCAAGCGCCTGTCGTCGGGCACCGTCTTCCTGTTCGTCGGCTGGCTGGCCGGCACCGCGCTGATCCTGTTCGTGATCGCCGCACTGTTCATGCGCATCCAGGTCCGTGCCCTGCGCCGCCTGGCCAGCGCGGCCGAGGCGTTCGGTCTCGGCCGCGACGTCCCGCCCATCCACCCCGAGGGCGCCACCGAGGTGCGCCAGGCCGGCGCGGCGTTCAACCGCATGCGCGAACGGGTGCGCCGCTTCCTCGCGCAACGGACCGAGATGCTGGCCGGCGTCTCGCACGACCTGCGCACGCCGCTGACCCGGCTGAAGCTGACCATCGCGATGATGCCCGACCGCGACGACCTGCGCCAGGACATCTCCGAGATGCAGGCCGATGTCGAGGAGATGGAGCGGATGGTCACTGGGTACCTGTCCTTCGCCCGCGGCGAGGGCACCGAACAGGCCGAGCCCACCGACCTCTCATCGCTGCTGGACGAGGTTGCCTCGGCCGCCCGGCGGTCGGGCGCGCGGGTGGCGACCGACATGCCGCCCGGCATCATGCTGGCCCTGCGGGTGGACGCGATGCGCCGAGCGCTGACCAACCTGGTGGACAATGCGAGCCGGCATGCGCGGCGGGTGATCCTGTCGGCAGTTCCGCAGGAACGGTCGGTGCTGGTGATGGTGGACGATGACGGGCCGGGCATTCCGGCGGACCGGCGCGAGAGCGTGTTCCGCCCGTTCGAGAGCGGGGCCGGCGGCGGCACCGGGCTTGGGCTGACGATCGCGCGCGACATCGTGCGTGCCCATGGCGGGGACATCCACCTGGAGGACAGCCCGATCGGCGGGCTGCGCGCGCGCATCAGGCTGCCGCTGTAGGCGGCCGCTGCGGGTGGCGCCGGCGGGACGGCCGCGTCAGGTCAGCCAGGCCAGCAGCGCCGACAGCGTGCCGAACGAGACCACCGTCGAGACCAGCACCGTCCCCGAGGTCGCCCCGGGTTCGCGCCCATACAGCTTGGCCAGGATGAAGGCCCCGGCCCCGGTGGGCAGCGCGCTCATCAGGATCGCCGTCTCGGCCCAGGCGGGCGGCATCGTCACCAGGTATCGCGCGATGAACCAGGTGATCGCCGGCTGCACGAACAGCTTCAGCACGACCAGGCGCGCCACCAGCAGCGGCTGGAACCGCTCGGTCGTCTCGCCCAGCATCAGCCCGGTCGCGACCAGGGCGCACGGCGTCGCCGCCCCGCCCAGCAGCAGCAGGAAGCGATCGACCGGCAGCGGCATCTCGGCGTTCAGCATCGCCAGCACCAGCCCCAGCGCCGGGGCGATCAGCAGCGGGTTGCGCGCCAGCGCCCGCCCGACCCGGCCCAGGATCACCGCCCAGCCACCCTGGCCCGGGCGGTCCATCTCCACCAGCACCACCGCGGCGCCGAACTGCGCGCAGGCGGTGATGACCATGGTGATCACGCCGGGCACCAGGCTGGCATCGCCGAACGCCATCCGGCACAGCGGGATGCCCATGTAGCCGACGTTGCAATACGTCGCGCTGAGGGCCTGGATCGCGCCGTTGCCCAGCGACACCCCGCGCCGCATCGAGATCGCCAGGCTGATCGCGAACGGGATCGCGATGCCCAGCCCGAAGGCGGCCAGCAGGCCCGGGTTAGCCAGGTCGGCGGGCGTGATATGCGCCATCGCGTGGAACAGCACCGCCGGCA
>CAYZKM010000127.1:0-10320 GCA_964478525.1 uncultured Bifidobacterium sp. | reverse complement strand
CTCGCCCGACCTGCCGCAGGTCGCCTGCTTCGACACCGCGTTCCATCGCACCCAGCCGCCCCTGGCACAGGCCTACGGCCTGCCGCGCGGGCTGACGGAAGAAGGTGTCCGCCGCTATGGGTTTCACGGCCTGTCCTATGAATACATCGCCACCCGCCTGGCCGAGATCGCGCCGGATGTCGCGCGCGGGCGGGTGGTCGCCGCGCATCTGGGCAATGGTGCCAGCCTGTGCGCGATGCGCGACGGGCGCAGCGTTGCCAGCACCATGGGCTTCACCGCGGTCGAGGGCCTGGTGATGGGCACGCGCTGCGGGTCCATCGATCCCGGCGTGATCCTGTACCTGATGGACCGTCACGGCATGGCTCGCGATGCGCTGGAGGATCTGATCTACCACCGCTCGGGCCTGCTGGGCGTGTCGGGGCTGTCGTCCGACATGCGGACCTTGCGCGCCTCGGCTGATCCGCATGCGCGCGAGGCGATCGACCTGTTCGTCTACCGCATCGCCCGCGAGATCGGTTCGCTGGCCGCGGCACTGGGTGGGCTGGACGCGCTGGTGTTCACCGCCGGCATCGGGGAGAACGACGCCGCCACCCGCGCCGAAGCCGCCACCGCCTGCGCCTGGCTGGGCGTTCGCCTGGATGCGGGGCGCAACGCGGCCGGAGAAACGCTGGTGTCAGCCGGCGATTCCACGGTCTCGGTCTGGCGGATCCCGACCGACGAGGAGCTGATGATCGCGCGCCACACGATCGATGTGCTGGGCCCGCAGATCACCGCGCCGGGGCGGTGAACCGGTCGTATCGGATCAAACCATCCGTTCCGGCAGCGCCTGCAGGATCAGGCGCCCGAACATCGTCATCTCCGGGCTGGTTTCGGCATAGCGGTCGATGGTCGCGTCGACCCGGCGCGCCGTATCGGCATCCGGGACGAAATCCGTCCGCACCGGCGCCAGCCGCGCCACGATCGCCGGCGCCTCGCGCAGGGCCGCGGCGCGGAAACCGCTGCGCGCGGCGGCGGTTTCGGCCGTGGTCAGGCGCGGGACGATGTCATCGGCGAACCAGGCCAGCACCGCCGGCCAATGCGCGAGCTGGCGGTACAGCGCGGGAATGAACGGCTTGCCATCCATCTGCGTGACGAAGCGCATCAGCACCGCGCGCCGGTCGTCCGGCAAGGCCGCCGGATCGACGTTGCCCGGCATCGGCGCCAGCATCGCCGGCGGGGTCCAGGCGGTGGCGAACCCCGCACCGGACGGGCGCGCGCCCGCCAGCAGCAGCTTCAGGCTGGCCCCGGTCACCAGGTTCACCGGTGACACCCGCACGAAATTCTCGGCCACATTGCGGATCGCCGCCAGGTCCGCGCCCGACAGCCCCCACGCCGCCAGCCGTTCGGCGGGCAGCGGCCTGGCGGGCGCGATCCGCACATCCCGCGCCAGGCGCCAGCCGGTTTCAGGGATCACGCCCGCGGCCATCGCCGGACGCACCGCATCCCAGGCCCATTCCAGCACGCCAGGCAGCGTCGCCAGGTAGCGCTGCAGCGACGAGACATAGGGCACGGCGGAAAAGCGCCTGACTTCGTCATAGATCTCGGCGATGCGGCCGGTTGCCTGATCCTCGGGCAATTCGGCCAGCAGGGTCTGGTTGGTCACGATGTTCACTCCCGCGGCGGTGCGACCATACGGTTCTTCTCGCCAAGGCAGAAGAACTGATGCCATCATGCCCGGGCAGGAATGATCGGCCGGGACAACGCGTGCGGACCGATCGCGGGAGGAAAATCATGGCACGGAACGTAAAGGCGGTCGCGGCCGCTCTGGTGGGATGCTGGCTGTCCGCTTTCCCGTCCGGGGCGCGCGCGGCTGATCCGCCGGTCAACACCAGCGCGGTGCTGGTCTTCTACGACTCCTCGGGCAATGCCACGCTGGACCCGGCCGAACCGCAGAACGGCAGCAGCTACTCCCATGAAAGCCTGCTGGCGATCTACGATACGCTGATCCGCTTCGACCAGGCCGGCAACCTGACGCCGGGGCTTGCGGAATCCTGGACCATCTCGCCCGACCTGACCGAGCTGACCTTCAAGCTGCGGCCGAACGTGGTGTTCCATGACGGCACGAAGCTGACGGCCGAGGTGGTCAGGAAGAACTTCGAACGCTATGCCGCGCTGGGCAAGCGGGCCGGCAATACACTTGCCGATACGTACCAGCTGATCACCGCGGTCGAGACCAGCGGCGACGACACGATCCGCGTGAAGCTGAAGCAGCCCAGCGGGCAGATCGAGTACCGCCTGGCCTACAACAGCGGCATGATCATGAGCCCGGCCGGCTTCGCGCCGACGCCATCGGGCGATCCCGCGTTCGGCGGAACCGTCAAGGCGATCGGTGCGGGTCCGTATCAGGTCAAGACATTCGACAACAACGTCAAGACGGTGATGACCCGGTTCGACGGGTATTGGGGCGGCACCAAGGGCCGGCCTGCGGGATTCGAGAACCACTATGTCCCGGATTCACGCGCCCGCTTCAACGCGGTGGTCTCGGGCCAGGCGACCATCGCCCTGATCGACCCGCGCCAGATCCCCGAGGTGAAGGCCCAGGGCCTGGCGATCCAGATCGTGGAGAAATCCGCGCTGTGGGACACGTATGTCAACGTCTCCCGCCCCGGGCTGAACGATGTGCGGGTGCGCCGCGCGTTCATGCACGCGCTGGACCGGGAAGCGATCGCCGCCGCCATGGGCTATGGCAGCGCGAAGGCGACGCAGCAGCTCTGGGCACCATCCTCGCCGTTCTTCATCAAAGAGCTGGACGACCGCTACCCCTATGATCCCGCCAAGGCGCGCGCATTGCTGGCGGAAGCCGGCTACAAGGACGGGTTCGACGTGACCATGCTGCTGCTGAACACCACCGAGTATCGGCAGATGGGCGAGGCGATGCAGGGCATGTTCCGCGACGTCGGCATCCGCATGAAGTTCGATGTGGTGGACGTGTCGCAATACACGCAGTTCGCCCGCCCGGTGCCGCGCGGGGACATCATGGTGGCGCGCAACGGCGGACGCGGCGACGCGGTGGAGGGGATGGCGCAGATCGTCGGCAATGGCGGCGGCGTCAATCCGGGCGGGGCGGCCAGCCCGCTGATCGACCAGTTGCTGGACCAGGCCAAGCGGCTGCAGGCCAACGACCCGAAGCGGCTGGAAGTGATGCAGGCGCTGATGCGGGAAATCTCGGAACAGGCGGCCAATTTCCCGGTCATCACGCGGGCGACCGTTTACGCCTACAAGCCAGGCTGTATCGTCAACCTGCAAGGCTATATGCCGGCGGGCGATGAACGCTTCAACGACGTGATGGTTGGCGCCAAGTGCAAGTGAACGCCACGTGCAAGTGAACGGGGGACCAGGCGAATGGCAACTGTAGAGACGGAACGGCACGGACAGATCTTCGTGGTGCGGATGAACCGGCCCGAACGGCTGAACGCGCTGAACCACGCGATGCGGACCGAGCTGTCGGACGCCTGGAATCTGTTCCGCCACGACGACAGCCTGGAGGTGGCGATCTTCACCGGCACCGGGCGCGGGTTCTGTGCCGGCGAGGACATGAAGGAATCGCTGGCCGATGGTGCCCCCGGCGGGCGCCGGCCGGCGAAGCCCGACCCGTTCATGGACGGGACGCTGGAAAAGCCCGTCATCGCCGCGGTCAACGGCTTTGCCATGGGCGGCGGCTTCATGCTGGTGGAACGCACCGACTTGCGCGTCGCCGTGCGCGGCACGCTGTTCGAGGTGTCGGAGGCCAAGCGCTGGCTGCTGGGCGGATACAATCACGGCCACATCGCCAACCTGCCCTATCCCATCGCGATGGAGATGGCGCTGGGCTTCCGCTTCACCTCGGAACGCTTCCACGAGATCGGCTTCATCAATCGCCTGGTCGAGCCCGCCCAGCTGATGCCCGAGGCGATGGGAATGGCCGAGCACCTGCTGAGTTTGCCGCCGGCGTCGCGGGTGAACACGGTTCATATGATGCGGCTGATGCGCCCGCGGATCGGCCCTGCGCATGAAGCCCTGGCGAAGCGGTTGCACGACCATGGCGACAAGAACGACCTGATGGAATCGCGTGCCGCCTTCGCGGAAAAGCGCAAGCCCGACTTCAAGGGCTGGCACGATCCGCAGGACCGCTACCGCCTGCCCACGCTGGACTGACGCCCCTCGATCGCCGGAGAAGCCGCCATGAATTTCACCGCTCAGGATATCGAATACGCCCGCCCCAACGGCGTTCCGCTGCTGGCAAGGCTGTACCGCCCCGAGGGAGCCGGCCCTTTCCCCGCCGTGCTGGAAGTGCATGGCGGTGCCTGGACCGGCGGCGACCGGCTGAATAACGTTTCGATCGCGCAAGACCTGGCGGCCGGCGGTGTCGTCGTGCTGTCGATCGACTTCCGGATGCCGCCGGTGGCGCGCTATCCGGACACGCTGGCCGATGTGAACCTGGGCATCCGATTCCTGAAGGCGCACGCGGCGGAATGGGGATCGCGCCCCGACCTGGTCGGCGGGCTGGGCACGTCATCCGGCGGGCACATGATGCTGCTGGCGATGCTGCGCCCGCACGATCCCCGCTATGGCGCGGCGGCGGGTCCGGCGCAGGACGCATCGTTGCGGTTCGGAATCGTCTGCTGGCCGGTGGCCGATCCGCTGACGCGGTATCGGGTCATGAAGGATCGCGGCAACGACCGCCTGGTGGCCGCGCATGACCAGTTCTGGCCGTCGGAAGCCGCCATGGAGGAAGGCAGCCCGCAGCACATCCTGGACCGCGGCGAGGCGGTCGTGACCCCGCCTGCATTGATCATGCAAGGCACGGTCGACAACAACCTGACCGACGACATGGCCGCGCGCCTGGCGGCATCCTATCGCAAGGTCGGCGGATCGATCGACCTGCATATCTTCCCCGACCAGCCGCACGCGTTCATTCCGAACGCGCCCACCGCCCCCGCTTCCGTCCGCGCGCTGGCACTGATCCGCGACTTCGTCCACACCCATGCTCGGCCCTAGCGCGCTTTCCGGCTGACCGTAAACGGTCAGCACGCGCTATCTTATTGTCTGATCGCATGATCGGCCCGCTGCCACGATCCCGCTCAGCGGGATCATGCTCTAGCGCGCTTTCCGGCTGACCGTAAACGGTCAGCACGCGCTATCTTATTGTCTGATCGCATGATTCACCCGCTGCCACGATCCCGCTCAGCGTGATCATGCTCTAGCCCGGCCGCCCCGGCATGCTAGAATTTCCCGAAGGCCCGCGCATGACGGGCATCAGGGGGATGGACAGGATGCACGGATCGCGCACGCATCGCCGCACGGTACTGCTGGCTGGGCTGGCCGCCGGGCTGGGCGCATGGCCCGCCCGCGCCATGACCGATCACGAAAAATCGCTGTACGAGCAAGCGAAAAAAGAGAAAGAGGTGACCTGGTACACCTCCCAGATCCTGGGCGAGACGGCACAGCGCGTCGTCAACGCGTTCAACGTCGCCTACCCCGACATCAAGGTGAATCTGCTGCGCGCGTCCGGGCAGGTGCTGTACCAGCGGGTGATGCAGGAAATCGCGATGAATGCCCTGCAGGCGGACGTGATCAGCCTGTCGGACACCGGCGGGCAGCAGGCGGAGCTGAAGGCGGCGGGACAGTTCGCGCAGTACCGCCCACAGCGCGCGTCCGAGGCGATCGCGGCGTTCCAGAACGTCGATCCCGACAATTACTACCATACAACTGTCGTGGCGATGACGGTGATCGTCTACAACAGGAACCTGGTGAAACCGGCCGACATGCCGAAGACCTGGGCCGACCTGGCGGATCCGAAATGGAAGGGCAAGGTCGCGATCGGGCATCCCGGCTTTTCATCGCTGTCCACCGCCTGGGTCACCAAGATGAACAGCCTGTACGGCTGGGCGTTCATCGAGAAGCTGGCGAAGAACGACACGCAGGTCACGCGCAACATCAACGACACCACCACCCTGGTCACCGCCGGAGAGCGCGCGCTGGGCACCACCCCCGCCCCCACCGCGCGCCCCGGCATCGCCAAGGGCAACCCGATCGGCATCATCTACCCCGAGGATGGCGCGCTGCTGGCCGCGTCCCCGTCCGGCATCGTGAAGGCATCGAAGCACCAGGCTGCGGCGCGCCTGCTGATGGAGTTCCTGATGGGACCGGAATGCGCGCGGGTGATCGTCGGCGATTTCGGCGATTCGATCCGCGCCGACGTGCCGTCGCCCGACGGCAAGCCGATCGCCGAGATCAAGACGATCTCTCCCACGCCGGCGGAATCGGAAAAGATGGCGGACCTGGTGGAACCGTTCCGGTCGCTGTTCGGATTCTGACATGGCCGTCCGGGTGAAGGCGATCCGGCGGCCGGATGCGGCAACCCTCGTGTTCGTCGCGGCGGCGGCGATCCTGGTGTTCATCGTGGTCGCCCCGCTGCTGCGCCTGGTCACCGTCAGCTTCGAGCAGACGCGCACCGGTGCCTGGACGGTTGCGAACTACCTGGCCGCCTATGGCACGCCGCGCCACATCACCGCGCTGGTGAACACGCTGTGGATGGGCGCGGGCGTGGTGGTGGCGTCCACCGTGCTGGCCGCGCCGCTGGCCTGGGCGTGCAGCCGCACCGACATGCCGTGCCGCGGCTTCATCCGGCTGTCGATCGTAGGGGCATTCGTCACGCCGCCCTATCTGGGCGCCATCGCCTGGATCCTGCTGGCCGGACCGCGCGGCGGCTGGGTCAACCGGCTGTGGTTCTGGGTGTCGGGCACGGACACAGCCCTGGTCAACGTCTTCAGCTACTGGGGCATCGTGCTGGTGATGGCGACCAACCTGTTCTTCTTCCTGTTCGTCTTCCTGTCCTCGGCCCTGGACATGGTGTCGTCGGAATCCGAGGAAGCCGCCAACATCCTGGGCGCCAACGTGTTCCAGACCGCGCGCATGATCACATTCCCGCTGATCCTGCCTGCGTTCCTGGGCGGGCTGATCGTGATCTTCCTGCAATCCATCGCGCTGTTCGGCGTGCCCGCGCTGCTGTCGCCCGGCGCGCGATTCCCGGTCGTGACGACGCAGCTGCTGCAGTTCTTCGAATACCCGCTGCGCGTGCAGGTCGCCGCCGCCTATGCCGTGCCGCTGGTCGCCATCACCGTCCTGCTGTTCACGCTGCAACGGGTGATGCTGTCGCGGAAGGGCTTCGTCTCGGTCACCGGCAAGGGCGGCGAACGCCGGCCCATCGGACTTGGCCGCTGGCGCTGGGCGGTGTTCGCCTATGCCCTGTCGGTGTGCACCATCGCGGTGTTCCTGCCGTGGTGGATCCTGTTCCAGACCGCGTTCAGCAAGGCGTGGGGCGCGGGATTGTCGTGGGCCAACCTGACATTCCACAACTTCGCGGTGATCCTGACCGAGCTCGACCTGGCGCGCGACGCGATGGTCCGCAGCCTGCAATATGGCGCGACCGCGGCGGTGCTGGCCGTCACGCTGGGGCTGTGCATCGCTTATGTCGTGGCACGCCGCATCGTGCCGTTCAGCAACGTGCTGGCGGTGCTGTGCCTGGTGCCGCTGGTGATCCCGGGCATCGTGCTGGCGATCGGCTTCTACGCCACCTATGCCCCGCCGCCGCTGGCGCTGTACGGCACCGCAACGATCCTGGTGCTGGCCTTCGTCACGCGCTTCCTGCCGCTGGCCTACACAAGCTGCACATCCGCCATCCGCACCATCCACCCGGAAATGGAGGAAGCGGTCCGCATCCTGGGCGGCGGACGGCTGACGGTGCTGCGCCATGTCGTCGCCCCGCTGCTGAAGCGTCCGCTGGTCGGCGCCTGGATCCTGGTCTTCGTGCCGGCGGTGCAGGAATTGTCGACCGCGGTGTTCCTGGTGGGGCCGCGCACGCGGGTGATGTCGCTGGTGCTGCTGGATTTCAGCGAGCAGGGCAACCTGGAGATGGTTGCCGCCGCGAGCTGCCTGCTGCTGCTGATCATCCTGGCCGTCGTCGTCATCGGCTTCCGCGTCATCGGGCGCGACTTCATGACCCGCAGCACGTAGAAGGTCAAGCCGCGGCGCGGGCCTGGCCAACCGCCTCGGCCACGATCTGGAACGATCGTTTCCGCCTGGCGTGATCGTGGATGTTCGTCGTCACCATCAGCTCGTGCGCGCCGGTACGGGCGACGAAATCGGCCAGCCCGCGCCGCACCGTCTCGGGCGCGCCGACGACCGCGCAGGACAGCGCATCGTCCAGCATCGCCTTGGCATACCGGTCCAGGCGCGCATCCAGATCCTCGACCGGCGGCGGCAGCTTGGCGGGACGGCCGCTGCGGATGTTGATGAACGATTGCTGCTGTGACGAGAACAGGAACCGCGCCTCGGCATCGGTTTCAGCGGCAACGACATTGATGCCCAGCATGACGTTCGGCTGGGCCAGCTGCGCCGACGGGCGGAACCGTTCGTGATAGATGCGGATCGCATCCATCATCATCGCCGGCGCGAAATGGGACGCAAAGCCGAACGGCAGCCCCAGGATCGCCGCCAGCTGCGCGCCATAGGTGCTGGACCCCAGGATCCACACCGGCACCGACAGCCCTGCACCCGGCACCGCCTGCACCGCCTGGTTCGGTTCGGCGTCCTGGAAATAGCTCATCAGCTCCACGACATCGCGCGGGAAGTCGTCGCCGCTGGCGTGCAGCGTGCGCCGCATCGCCCGCGCCGTGGTCTGGTCCGACCCGGGCGCGCGGCCCAGCCCCAGCTCCACCCGGCCGGGATGCAGCGCGGCCAGCGTGCCGAACTGTTCGGCGATCAGCAGCGGCGCGTGGTTCGGCAGCATGATGCCGCCGGCGCCGATGGTGATCGTGGCGGTGCCCGCCGCGACATGGGCCAGCGCGACCGCCGTCGCCGCGCTCGCGATCCCCGGCAGGTTGTGGTGTTCGGCCATCCAGAAGCGCCGATAGCCCAGCGCTTCGACATGGCGGGCGAGATCCACCGAGTTGCGCAAGGCCTGGCCGGCATCGCTGCCTTCGGGGATGGGCGAAAGATCGAGGACGGAAAGCGGTACCATCCGCGCAGTATGGCGCGGCCCGATCCGGGGGAAAAGCCGGCCTACGCCGCCGCCGTCCGCCCCCTGCCCTCCGCGAACGCTCGGCTGACCGGCATGTTCGCCTCGAACGGGCTTTTCAGGTCCCACTCCCGGGCCGCTTCCCGCAGCGCCGGCATCACCTCCTGGCCCAGCAGGCGGATCGAGGTGCGCGCCGCCTGCTGCGTCATCCGGCCCTCGTTGCCCCAGAACGCCATGATGCCGGGCCGGGTTTCCCGCATGATGACGCGCAGCGACGCCACCACCTGCTCCGGCGTGCCGGCGATGATCTGCATGTCGGCCAGCTGCTGCTCGAAGCTTTTGCGCGGCCGCGTCGGGGATGCGCCCTGCCCGGCAACGAAGTTGACGAACGCGGCCCGCGAGGATGGCGAGAAATACCCCGACGGGCTTGCCCATACCGGCTTCAGCCGGCCGGTGAACTCGCCGTCCATCCACAGGAACTGGCGCGCACTTTCCAGCGCCTGCGCCTCGGTTTCCGCGACATGGCAGCGGATCAGATAGCCGCGATGTTCCGGACCGGGAACATACCCGGCCTCGGCCGCCGCGGCGTCATAGCGCGCCCAGATCGTCTTGGTGTCCTCGATCGAGGTGTTCAGCGCGATATAAGGATAGCCGTGGCGCGCCGCCCAGACGATGGTTTCGTGGCTGATGACACCGGGAATCCAGATCGGCGGATGCGGCTGCTGCAGCGGCCTCGCCCACGGGTTCACCACGCGCTGGTGGTAATGCTGTCCTTCCCAACGATACGGTCCCGGCACCGTCCATGCCTTCACGATCAGGTCGTGCGCTTCCTGGAACCGTTCGCGATTATAGGCGGGGTTGGCGTTGGTGGCCAGTTGCTCCTGCCCGCCGCCGCGCACGAATCCCGATACCAGCCGGCCCTTCGAGATCATGTCGATCATCGCGAGTTCCTCGGCCAGGCGGACCGGATTGTCGGTCAGCGGCAGCGGGTTGCCCAGCAGCACGATCTTCACCCGCTTCGTCATACCGGCCAGCAGAGCGGCGAAGATGTTCGCCTTGGCCTGCATGCAGAACGGGGCGTTGTGGTGCTCGTTCAGCATGATGCCGTCGATGCCCATCTCCTCGGCATAGACGTAGTTGTCCAGGAATTCGTTGTACAGCCGGCTGCCGGCCACCGGATCGAAATGCCGGTTCGACATCACCAGCGACGTATAGCCCGTCTCCTGCCCGGCTTCCGACGGATAGTCCTTCATCGGCTGCTCGGTGAAATACATCAGGTGAAT
>CAYZKM010000126.1:0-10330 GCA_964478525.1 uncultured Bifidobacterium sp. | reverse complement strand
AAAGCCCAGGCCGCCGGCCTGCGATACGGCGGCGGCGAGCTGCGGCGATAGGGGAGGGGAGGACACAGCATGACACGTCTGACAGCGACGCTCCGCGCGATCTGCCTGCTCTCGGCGCTGCTGGCTGGCGGGGCGGCCAGCGCCGCGCCGCCGGGTGCGACCCCGCCCCCACCCGCTGCTACCCAGGCCAGCTTCGCCACCGCCGAGGAAGCCGCCGGTGCCCTCGCCGCCGTGCTGAAGGCCGGCGACAGCGCCCAGATCGTCGCGATCCTGGGGCCGGGCAGCGCCAAGCTGGTCAGCTCGGGGGATCCGTATGCGGATGCGGAGGCGCGCCGGCAGTTCCTGGAATCCTACCAGACCCAGCACAGGCTGACGGCCCAGGGCGCCGACAAGATGATCCTGGAGGTCGGGACCGATGCCTGGCCGCTGCCGATCCCCATCGTGCAGGTGAACGGCAGGTGGCAGTTCGACTCCGAGGCCGGCGCGCAGGAGCTGGTGAACCGCCGCATCGGGCGCAACGAGCTGTCGGCCATCCGCGCCTGCCTTGCCTTCACCGACGCGCAGGCGGGCTATCGCGTGCTCAGCGGCGCGGCCGCCGGCGGGCGGTGGGAATACGCCCAGCGCATCATCAGCAGCCGCGGCAAGCGGGACGGTCTGTACTGGCCTGGCTCGGTCGATTCCGCCGATGCCAGCCCGCTGGCGCAGGTGATCGCGGATGCCGAAGCCGAGGGGTATCCGACCGACGTCGCCTCGGGCAAGCAGATACCGTATCACGGCTATCTGTTCCGGGTGCTGAAGGCGCAGGGGCCGAACGCGCCGGGCGGCGCCAGGTCCTATGTGGTCGGCGGGCGCATGACCGAGGGGTTCGGCCTGGTCGCCTGGCCCGCGAGCTACGGGTCTTCGGGGATCATGACATTTGTCGTGAACCAGGACGGGGTGGTGTACCAGAAGGATCTGGGGCCGAAGACGGCGACGGCGGCCGCGGCGATCACCCGGTTCGATCCCGATGTGACCTGGGCGCGGGTGGATATCGTCAACCAGTGACCGGCTGCCGGCGGCGCGGAGATCGATGCCGGGCGTGACCGCGCCGCCCTGACCGGAACGCGTCGATCACCCGATCGGACAGGATCATGGCACGCCATGACAGCATCCACGTGACGCTGTCATGCACGGGGGCGCGGCTGGCATCGGCCCGTTCGCCGCGGATGTCATTGCGATACCGCGCCGTTACCAGCCGATGCCGCGCGCCGGCGTCCCGCGGCCGTAGCCCTTCGCCACGAACCGCCTTATGATCCGCCCGCCGCAGCCTGCCGCCAAGGAAACCGGAATGTCCGATCTGAAAGACCTCAAAGACAAGATCGCCGTGATCGGCGTCGGGAACACCAGATACGGGAACTTCCCGGAAATCGACGATTACGGCCTGGCAGCCCACGCCTTCCGCAACGCCGTCGAAGACTGCGGCATCGACAAGAACCAGATCGACGGCATGCTGGTCTGCCGCATCCCCTACTACGCGCGGATGGGGGAGATACTGGGCCTGAACCCGAAATGGACCCTGACGCTGCCGGGCCATGGCCGCATGTCCGGCATGGGCATCATCGAGGCGGCGGCCGCCATCAATGCCGGGCTGTGTCACACCGTCGCGCTGATGTACGCCAATATCGGCCGCTCCCGCCGGGTCAATTACGGCGGGGACGAAAGCCCGGGCACCTGGGATCCCTGGGGCTTCACGTCTCCCGGTGCCGCCCACGCGCTGGCGTTCCGCCGCCATATGGAGATGTACGGCACCACCACCCGCCAGCTCGCGGAAGTCTCGGTTGCCATCCGCCACCACGCGTCGCTGAACCCCGACGCGGTGATGCGCCGCCCGTTCAGCATCGACGACCACGAGGCCGCCCGCTTCATCACCGCCCCGCTGCGCCTGCTGGATTACTGCCTGATCAATGACGGCGCGGTCTGCATCATCGTCACCGCGAAAGAGCGTGCGCGGGACTTCAAGAAACCACCCGTCCTGATCTCGGGCTTCGGCGCGCGCGAGACCTATGCGCCGTCCTCGATCGCCAATTTCGACATGGATTTCTGGTATCCCGCGATCTCGGACGCCGGGCAGCAGGCGTATGAGATGGCCGGCGTGACCACCAAGGATATCGACGGGCTGATGTGCTACGACAATTTCAGCCCCACCGTGCTGTTCACGCTGGAAGGCCTGGGCTTCTGTGGCCGCGGTGAATCGGGCCCGTGGGTGGAGAACGGAGCGTTGAAGATCGGCGGCAAGCTGCCGGTCAACACCGATGGCGGACATCTGTCCAACTCCTACATGCAAGGCTGGGCGCTGAACGTCGAGGCGGTGCGCCAGCTGCGCGGCGAGTGCGGCGCGCGCCAGATCCCCAACGCGCAGGTCATCCAATACGCGCAGTCCACGCCCTGCACCCGTTCGATCATCTATACGCGCGGCTGACGGAAGGAGAGACGCCATGAGCTACGACAAACCGCTGCCGCGCCGCGACACCACCAACGGCCCGTTCTGGGACGGGGCCAGCCAGGGCCGGCTGATGCTGCAATACTGCAAGGCCTGCGGCGACGTGCGCTTCCCGCCGTCGCATGTCTGCCCGAAATGCCTCAGCTCCGACCAGGACTGGAAGGAAGCCTCGGGCCGCGGCACGCTGCAATCCTGGGTCGACATGCATCGCGCCTACTGGGACGGCTACAAGGGCGAGATCCCCTATCGCGTCTGGCTGGTCCAGCTGGAGGAAGGGCCGATCATGCTGACCAACCCGACCGACAACACCGACAATCTGCGCATCGGCCAGCCGGTGAAAGTGACGTTCGACAAGATCACCGACCAGGTGACGCTGCCCAAATTCACGCTGGCCTAGGTCCGGCGCGGACAACAAGAAACGACGACAGGGAGAACGGATATGGGTCGACGTCCACGCGTCAAGGCCAGGCGGAAGCATGGGATGGGCCGCCAGGGGATGGGCCACCAAGGGACTGGCAGCCAGAGAACGGGCAGCCAGGGCATACGCGCCGGCATCGCCGCCATCGCGGCATGCGCCCTCGCGCTGCTGGGCGCGGGCCTGCCGACACCGGCCGCCGCGCAGCCGCAGAAGACGCTGCGGGTGATCGCCCATGCCGACCTCAAGGTCCTGGATGTCACCGCCAACACCACCTACATCACCAACCGCTACGGCTACCTGGTCTATGACACGCTGTTCGGGCTGAATTCGAAATACGAACCCCGCCCACAGATGGTCGAAAGCTGGACCGTCTCCCCCGACCAGCTGATCTGGACCTTCAGGCTGCGCCCCGGACTGGCCTTCCACGACGGCGCCCGCGTCACCGCGGCCGACGTCATCGCCTCGATCAAGCGCTGGATGATCCGCGATTCCATGGGCGTGAACATGGCCCCCGCGGTGGCCGCGTTCGACGCGGTCGATCCCGACACGGTCCGCATCGTCCTCAATCAGCCCTTCCCCCTCATCCTCGACGCGCTCGGCAAGCCCGGCACGCCGGCCTACATCATGCCCGAGCGCATCGCCGCGGTGCCGGCAGCCGAGCTGATCACCGCATCCATCGGATCCGGCCCGTTCGTGATGAAGCGCGACGAATGGCGCCCGGGCAACAAGGTCGTGTTCACCCGCAACCCGGCCTATGTCCCGCGCGCGGAAGCGCCGGACTACATGTCGGGCGGGAAGGTGGTGAAGCTCGATCGCGTGGAATGGGTCTATATCCCCGACCAGAACACGGCCATGAGCGCCTTCCTGAGCGGCGAGATGGATTTCTTCGAGCTGCCGCCACTGGATTTCATCGGCCTGCTGCGCGACAACAAGGACGTCAGGCTGCTGGTCGTCGACCCGCTGGGGGTCGAGCAGCACATCCGGCCCAACAGCCTGTTCCCGCCCTTCAACAACTACAAGGCACGCCAGGCGCTGCTGTACCTCGCCAGCCAGGAGGAGTACAACCAGGCCGTCGTCGGCGACCCCACGCTGTACATGAAGTTCTGCGGCACGTTCTTCATGTGCGGGTCCGACAACGAAACCGATGCCGGCGCCGTCCGCCAGCCCGACATCGCCAAGGCCAGGGCCCTGCTGAAGGAAGCCGGCTATAACGGCGAACCCATCGTCGTGCTGCAACCGACCGACCGCCCGCAATACCTGGCCGCCACCATGGTGCTGGTCGACAGGCTGCGCGCCGCCGGCGTGAAGGTCGATCTCCAGGCCGCGGACTGGAGCACGATCTCCATCCGCCGCAACCGCAAGGACCCGCCCGACAAGGGAGGCTGGCACCTGTTCATCACCGGCCATGGCGGCACCGATGCGACGATGCCGATCTCCAACTTCTGGTTCGGCTCGGGCTGCGAGAAAGCCAATGCCGGCTGGGCCTGCGACCCGACGCTGCAAGGCATGATCGCCGCATGGGGACGCGAACCCGACCGGGCGAGGCGGCGGGCGATGATCCCCGCGATCCAGGAACGCGCCTATGAATCGGTGCCCTATGTCACCATGGGCCAGTTCACGCAGCCCGTCGCGTTCCGCGCCAACGTGACCGGCGTGCTGGTGGTCGGCATGCCGGTCTATTGGAACATGGACAAGAAGTAGACCATGACCAGCACGCCCGCCGCCTCGATCCGCGACCCCCATGCACGGAGATGTCCGATGCGCCTGCTGCCCCGCCTGTGTGCCGCCCTCGCCGGTGCCGCGCTCTCGCTGTCCGCCGCCATGCCCGCCCCCGCGCGGGCGCAGGCACAGCCGCAGAAGATACTGAAGGCCGTGGTCCATGCCGATCTGAAAATCCTCGATCCGACCTGGACGACGATCTACATCACCGGCCGCTATGGCTACCTGGTCTACGACACGCTGTTCGCGTTCAATTCCAAATACGAACCCGTCCCGCAGATGGTGGACAGCTATACCGCCAGCGACGACAAGCTGGTCTGGACCTTCACCCTGCGCCCCGGGCTTGTGTTCCATGACGGCCAGCCGGTGACCTCGGCGGATGTGGTGGCATCGCTGAAGCGGTGGATGGCGAAGATCACCTCCGGGCAGAACCTGGCCCGCTTCACCCGCTCGGTCGAGGCGATCGACGCCAAGACCTTCCGCCTGACGATGAAGGAACCCTACGGCCTGGTGCTGGACGCGCTGGGCAATCCCGGCACGGCGTTCATCATGCCGGAAAAAGTCGCCTCCCTGCCGCTGACCGAACAGATCACCACCTCGGTCGGGTCCGGCCCGTTCATCATGCAGCGCGACCAGTGGCGCCCGGGCAACAAGGCAGTGTTCGTCAGGAACCCGGCCTATCAGCCTCGCCCGGAAAAGGCCGACTTCCTGTCGGGCGGCAAGATCGCCAAACTCGACCGGGTGGAGTGGATGTATATCCCTGACGCCAATACGACGCTGAGTGCGCTGATGAACGGCGAGATCGATTACTTCGAGGCCCCGCCTCTGGATTTCATTCGCCTGCTGCGTGACAACCCCGACATCACCGTGCTGAACATCGACCATCTGGGCGTGCAGGGCCTGATCCGGCCCAACAGTGCCCATCCGCCCTTCAACAACTACAAGGCACGCCAGGCGCTGCTGTACCTGATCGACCAGGAAGAATACATGCAGGCCGCGGTCGGTGATCCCACCCTGTCGATGAAATTCTGCGGCGCGTTCTTCCTGTGCAACTCGGCCAACGAGACCGAGGTCGGCGCCGTGAAGAAACCCGATATCGCCAAGGCCAGGGCGCTGCTGAAGGAAGGCGGCTACAACGGCGAGAAGCTGATCCTGCTGAACCCCACCGACCGGCCGCAATACAGCGCGGCGATCATGGTGCTGGCCGAATCGCTGAAGCGCGCCGGTGCTGCCGTGGAACTGCAATCCGCGGACTGGAGCACGATCTCGGTCCGGCGCGCGCGCAAGGACCCGCCGGACAAGGGGGGCTGGCACCTGTTCATCACCACCCATGGCGGACCCGACCCGTCGGTGCCCACCACGAACGCCTGGTTCAACTCCCGCTGCGAGCGGGCCAATGCCGGCTGGGCCTGCGACGAGACGCTGGAGAAGCTGGTCGAGGACTGGTCGCGCGAGCTGGACCCCACCAGGCGGCGGGCGATGATCGACCAGATCCAGCTGCGCGCCTATGAATCGCTGCCCTACGTGCCGTTCGGGCAGTTCTTCCAGCCCATCGCGTTCCGCAAGACCATCACCGGCGTGCTGGAATCGAGCGTGCCGGTCTATTGGAACATCGAGAAGAAATAGACCGCATGGCCGGCTATATCCTGCGCCGCATCCTGATGACGATCCCGGTGATGCTGGTCGTCGCCGTGGTCGTCTTCCTGCTGCTGCACCTCTCCCCCGGCGATCCCGCGGCGATCATCGCCGGCGACCACGCCACCACCGAGGATATCGAGCGCATCCGCGTCAGCCTCGGCTTCGACAAGCCCCTGCTGACACAATTCACCATCTGGCTGACCGCCCTGGCGCAAGGCGACCTCGGCGTGTCGGTGTTCAACAAGGTGCCGGTCTGGACACTGATCGCCCAGCGCGTGGAGCCCACGCTGGCACTGGCCGCCACGACCATGACCTTCGCGGTGCTGGTGGCGGTGCCGGTGGGTATCATCGCCGCGTGGAAGGCCGGAACCTGGGTCGACCATGTGATCATGGGCATCGCCGTGCTCGCGTTCTCGGCGCCGGTGTTCCTGATCGGCTACGGGCTGGTCTATCAGTTCGCCCGCACCTGGCGGATCCTGCCGGTGCAGGGATACACGCCGATGGACCAGGATTTCACCGGATTCTGGCAGCACCTGGTACTGCCTGCCATAACGCTGGGCCTGGTCTTCGCCGCACTGCTGGCGCGCATGACCCGCAGCACGATGATGGATGTGCTGAACGAGGACTATATCCGCACCGCCCGCGCCAAGGGCCTGGCACCCCGTACCGTGCTGGTGCGCCATGCGCTGAAGAACGCCGCGGTCCCCATCGTGACCACGATCGGGCTTGGCGTCGCACTGCTGATCGGCGGCGTGGTGGTGACCGAGAGCGTCTTCGCCATCCCCGGCATCGGCCGCCTGACCATCGAGGCCGTGACCCAGCGCGACTATCCGATCATCCAGGGCGTGATCCTGATCGCCTCGTTCGTCTATGTGCTGATCAACCTGGCGATCGACCTGGCCTATGCCGTGCTCGACCCGAGGATCCGGTATTGATCTGGACCTTCATCCGCCGCCATCCGCGCATCGCGATCGGCGGGACATTGCTGTTCATCCTGGTGGCGCTGTCGCTGCTGGCGCCGTGGATCGCGCCCTATGACCCGCTGAAGCTGAACGTCGCCCGCCGGCTGCGCCCGCCCGGGGCCGAACACTGGTTCGGCACCGATGCCTATGGCCGCGACGTGCTGACCCGCACGCTGTATGGCGGGCAGATCTCGCTGCTGATCGCGCTGTCGGTCGCGATACTCAGCACCGTGACCGGCACCGTGATCGGCCTGATCGGCGGGTATTTCCGCGCGATGGACGCGGTGGTGATGCGGGTGATGGACGGGCTGATGGCGATCCCCGGCATCCTGCTGGCCGTGGCGATGCTGTCGCTGTCCAAGGCCAGCGTGCAGACCGTGGTGATCGCGATCACCATCCCCGAGATCCCCCGCGTGGTCCGCCTGGTGCGCGCCGTGGTGCTGTCGTTGCGCGAACAGACCTTCGTCGCGGGCGCCATCGCGTCGGGTTCGCGCGTGCCGCGCATCCTGTTCCGCCACATCCTGCCGAACGCGCTGACGCCGATCATCGTGCAGGCGACCTATATCGCCGCGTCCGCGGTGCTGATCGAGGCGTATCTGGGCTTCCTCGGCGTCGGCACCCCGCCCGAGATCCCGTCCTGGGGCAACATCATCGCCGAGGGCCGCAACTTCATCATGCTGGCGATCTGGTCGGTGCTGTTCCCCGGCCTGTTCCTGGGCACGATGGTGCTGTCGATCAACATCCTGGGCGACGGGGTCCGCGACATGCTGGACCCGCGGATCGCGAAGCGGATCTAAACCATGATCACGCCGCGCGGCACCGTGTCAGCGTGTCGATCATGCGATCAGACACGATGACACAGGCGACGTCGCCCCACGCCCCCATCATCCTGTTCGACGCCGAATGCGTGCTCTGCTCGTCCAACGCACAGTTCGTCCTGCGCCATGACCGCTTGGGCCATTTCCGCCTCGCCGCGATGCAAGGCGAGGTCGGGGCTGCCCTGGGGGCCTCCCATGGCATCGACCCGGCCGACCCGGTCAGCATCCTGGTCATCGAGGCCGAACACGTATACCGCGACAGCGACGCGGTCCTGCGCATCTGCCAGGCGCTGGATTTCCCGTGGCATCTGATGGCGCTGTTTCGCATCGTGCCCCGCTGCGTCCGCGACCCGGCGTATCGCTGGATCGCCCGCAACCGCTATCGCCTGTTCGGCAAGCGCGACACCTGCTGGATCGCCCCGGCGGAATTCCGCAGCCGCATCCTATGACCACCAGGCGCCCGAGACGGCCGTGAAGATCCTGATCCTGGGCGGGTACGGCGTGTTCGGCGGGCGGCTCGTTGCCTTGCTGTCGGACGTGCCGGCGCTGGAATTGCTGGTCTGCGGCAGGGACCTGCGCCGAGCGGAACGGTTCTGCGCGGGGTATGGGGGCAAGGCGAGGGTGCGCCCGGTGCGCCTCGACCGTCGCGACATCGCGCCCATACTGCGCGCCGTGCGGCCGGACCTCGTCGTCGATGCCTCCGGCCCGTTCCAGGACTATGGCGCGGACCGGTATGGCGTCATCACGGCCTGCATCGCCGCGCGGATAGATTACCTCGATTTCGCCGACGCGGCCGGGTTCGTCGCCGGCGTCTCGCAATTCGACGCCCAGGCGCGGGCGGCGGGGGTGTTCGTGCTGTCGGGCGTCAGCAGCTTCCCGGTGCTGTCGGCCGCGGTGCTGCGCGAGATGGCGCGGACGATGGACATCGTCTCGGTCGAGGGCGGCATCGCGCCATCCCCGTTCGCCGGCATCGGCCTGAACGTCATGCGCGCGGTTCTGAGCAGCGCCGGCGCGCCGGTGATGCTGCGGCGCAGCGGGCGGGATGCCCGAGCCATCGGCTTTGCCGAGAGCCGGCGCTTCACCATCGCCGTGCCCGGGCGCGTGCCGCTGGGCAGCAGGCGGTTCTCGCTGGTGGATGTGCCTGATCTCCGGGTCATTCCCGCGCAGTATCCCGCCCTGACGGATATCTGGATGGGGGCGGGGCCGTTGCCGGATATCCTGCTGCGGCTGCTCAACCTCCTCGCCCGCGCCCGCCTGCCTCTGGTTCCCTTCGCGCGCCTGTTCCATGGCATCCTCGACCGGATGCGCTTCGGCGAGCATCGCGGCGGCATGATCATCCGCGCGCGCGGGGTCAGGGATGGGGTGGCGCAGGCGCAGAGCTGGCACCTGCTGGCCGAGGGCGATGACGGCCCGCGCATCCCCTCGATGGCCATCGAGGGCGTCATCCGCGCCTTGCTGGCCGGACGTCGCCCCCCGCCCGGCGCTCGGCCGGGCACGGATGCGCTGACACTGGCGGAGTACGAGGCCCTGTTCGCCGGCCGCACGATCTACACCGGGTTCCGCCGCGACGGCGAAGCGGGCGGCCCGTTCCGGCGCGTGCTGGGACCCGCGTTCCGGACGCTGCCGCCACGGGTGCAGGCGGTGCACGCCCGGCCGGGATGCTGGGCAGGAACCGCCGAGGTGCGGCGCGGCCAGGGCCTGATGGCGCGGGCCCTGGCCTGGATCATCGGCTTTCCCCCGGCGGCATCCGCCGTGCCGGTCCGCGTGACCATCGCCGCCGAGGGCGATGGGGAACGCTGGACGCGCGATTTCGCGGGCCGGACGTTTTCTTCGTTCCTCGGGTCCGGGCGCGGGCGAGATGACGGGCTGCTGGTGGAACGTTTCGGCATCATCAGCGTGGGGTTCGCGCTTGTGGTGCGCGACGAGAACCTGTGCCTGGTGTCCCGCCGCTGGTCCTGCCTCGGGCTGCCGTTGCCGAAAGCGCTGCGACCGGGGGGACGGATGTTCGAGACCGAGGTCGGCGGGCAGTTCGCGTTCGACGTCGAGATTGCGATGCCCTTGATCGGGCTGGTCGTGGCGTATCGGGGCGTGCTGCGGCCGGGGTAGGGCGGCGACCTCGCCATGGGCGAAGCACCCGCCTAGGGCGCTTTCCGGCTGACCGTAACCGGTCAACGCGCCCTATCTCGTTGTTTGATCGCATGATTCACACGCTGCCACGATTCCGCTCAACGTGATCATGCGCTAGCGCGCTTTCCGGCTGACCGTAACCGGTCAGCGCGCGCTATCTCGTTGTCTG
>CAYZKM010000125.1:0-10340 GCA_964478525.1 uncultured Bifidobacterium sp. | reverse complement strand
TGCATGCCCAGATTGGTTGCGCCGGCGGCTTGCAGGATGTCCTTCGCCCGGGCGATGCCATGTTCGATCATGCGGCGGCTGTTTTCGCCGATCGTATAGTCCACCTTCGGCGCGGGAATGCCGTTCCCATCCTTCAGCACCGGGTCCAGCGTGACGCGGTTATGCGCCTCGGGCAGGTCCTCGATCACCGCCGACAGCGACAGGCGGCGGCGGAACAGCGTGCGATAGACGTCGTGGTGATCGGCGCCCCAGGGCAGGCGGCCGGCCGCCGCGCTTTGGATCGCCTCGTTCACCGGGCCGATGCCGCGGCTGAACTGGAACATGTAGCCGCGCTTGAAGTCCCGGTCGGGGTCGGTTTCGTAGAACTGATGGCTCCAGATGGACAGAGGCGGGCCGCGATTGCCGTCCATCTCCTCCTCGGCATAGCCATAGACCTGGATATACGGGTGCAGCATCAGGTTGCGTCCGACCAGGCCCGAGGAATTGGCCAGCCCGTTGGGGAATTTGCCGGATGCCGAGTTCAGCAGCAGCCTGGGCGTGCCGATGCCGTTGGCGGCCATGATCACCACCTCGGCCCCGAGGAACACTTCCTTGCCGTCCTGGTCGTAATAGACAACGCCGGTCGCCATGCCGCTGTCATTCGTGACGATCTCGCGCACCCGGCAATTGGTGCGCAGTTCCACGCCGGCGCGGATGGCGTGCGGCCAATAGGTGATGTCGGTGCTGGCCTTGGCGCCCTGCGCGCAGCCTGGCGAGCAGTGGCCCAGGTTGATGCAGGGCGCGCGCCCGTCCCATTCCGTGGTGGCCAGCGATGTGTCGGACGGCCACCAGTGCCAGCCCAGCCTGTTCATCGCCTGGCCCCAGCGCGTGCCGGTCTTGCCAAGCGGGATCGGCGGCATCGGCGGCTGCTTGGACGGATAGGCCGGATCGCCGGCCAAGCCGGATACGCCCATCATCCGGTCGTTCTCGGCGAAGAAGGGTTCCAGGGTGCGATAGCTGATGGGCCAGTCGTCCCCCACGCCATCCAGCGAGCGGGTGCGGAAATCCGATGGCAGCAGGCGCGGCCAGTGCGCGGCGTAGATCACGGTGCCGCCGCCGACGCCATTGAAGTTGACGATCTTGATCGGCGAGTTGTCGTCGTTGATCGGATAGTCGGACGGGCGCTGGCGCACATTCGGGCTGGTGGCCCAATCGCCGAAGGTGCGCGCTTCCCAGTCCCGTCCGGTCGAGGGGTATTCCGACGGGTTCGCCCAGTCCCCCTGTTCCAGGCAGACGATTCGCATCTTCGTTTCGGCCAGGCTCCAGGCCACCGCGGCGCCCGAGGCGCCCGAGCCTATGATCAGCACATCCACCACGTCGCTCATGCCGCCACTCCTGGCCCGTCTGCGTCCCGACTGGAATCGAGGCGCTGTCGCAAGGTTTGTCAACGCGGCTTGGTGGAGACGGCGGTTGCTTGCTAGCGTCCCGCCCGAACATGACAGGGGGAATCGGCCGATGGCGCCGAATGAGGAATGGGGCCTGATGGGCAAGGTCGCGATCGTGACCGGTGGCGGCGCGGCGGGCGACGGCATCGGCAACGGGCGCGCGGCGGCGATCCTGCTGGCTCGGGCGGGCGCGCATGTGCTGGTGGTGGACCGCGACCTGGCGCTGGCTGAACGCACCGTGGCGATGATCGCGGCCGAGGGCGGCAGCGCCGTGGCGGCGTCCTATGACGTGACGCGGCCGGCGCAGTGCGAGGCGATGGTCGCCGACGCGGTGTCCCGCTGGGGGCGGCTGGATTGCCTGGACAACAACGTGGGCATCGGCAGCAAGGGCACCGTCGTCGAGGAAACGCAGGAGACCTGGCACCGCGTCATGGACGTGAATGTCGAGACGATGTTCCTGACCTGCAAATACGCGATCCCCGCGATGATCCGCGGCGGGGATGGCGGCGCGATCGTCAACATCTCCTCGATCTCGGCGCTGCGCCCGCGCGGGCTGAGCGTCTACACCGTGTCGAAGGGCGCGGTCATTGCGCTGACCAAGGCGATGGCGGTGGATCACGGGCCGGATGGCATCCGCGCCAATTGCGTGGTGCCGGGCGCGATGTATACGCCGATGGTCTATGCCCGCGGCATGACGGCCGATGCGCGGGAGACGCGGAAGAACGCGTCGCTGCTGAAACGTGAAGGCACCGGCTGGGACATTGGCGGCGCGGTGCGCTTCCTGCTGTCCGATCAGGCGCGCTACATCACCGGCCAGTGCCTGTCGGTGGATGGTGGCGCGACCCTGATGGGACCCAGCCGAGCGTCGCAGTAGGGGATCAGCGCTTGGGGTGGAGGACGGTGATCTTGGACCCTTCCAACCCGAGCCCGGCCATCAGGCCTTTCTGCCCGAATGGAAAGGCGTAGACATCCTGCGTCAGCGTGGTGGAGGTGAAACTTTTCGCGAAGCCATCATCCGCGACGACGACGCTGGGGCCTGATCCGATCGACCATCCGTCCGACTTGTCGAGGTAGGCGAGTGCGCCCTCGTTCATGAAGAACAGCACGTAGCTGAAGGTCTGCGCGCCCGCCTGCAATCCGAACGACGCGGCCGAGATGTTGTAATAGCCGACGGCCTTGCCGCCGCGCAGCAGGGTGCCGTCGCCCGATTGCCCGCCGATGACCAGGCCGGCTTTCACGATCTTGGGGAACACCAGGATCGCCTTGGCCTTGGCCCCCAGTTCCTTGGCGCGCGGCTGCTTGGCATACAGGCGGTTCAGCGCGTTGCGTGCGTCGCTCGCCATCTGCGCGGCGGTGGCAGCATGGGCGTCGTGCGCGCCGGCGATGCCCTGGAGCAGGGCTGCGCCCGATCCGGCCAGCAGAATACGTCGCTTGATGTCCATTTCTATTCCCTTTCACGAAAACCAGAGGTCCGGTGGACCGGTTTCATGTTCAACCATTCAGTGGCGCTGGCAGGCAAGCGCCTCTCGCGCATCACGGACCCGTGAGGCTGTCGCGTCTCGTGATGTCGGCGGGCTGCTTGCGTCGTGGTCATGCGGGTCCCACAGTAGGCCGCGCCGCAAGGCAGGTCTGGACTGGGTGAACCGAGGATGAGTGTGATGACGACGAAGCTGCAGATCGGCCGGCGATCGGTGCTGAAGGCGGCGGCCATGGCGATGCCTGCCATTCTGCCGGCCCACGCGCAGGGCGCCTGGCCGAACAAGCCGGTGAAGCTGATCGTGCCCTATGCGCCCGGCGGTGCATCCGACACCATGGCGCGCCCGTGGGCGGACAAGCTGACACAGGCTTTCGGCCAGCCTTTCGTCATCGACAATCGTGGCGGCGCGGCGGGGACCATCGGGGCGGAGTCGGTCGTGCGGTCCACGCCCGACGGCTATACGTTCCTGTTCTCGCCGAACTCGGTCCTGACGCTGGTTCCGCAACTGCGGAAGGTGGGGTACGACCCGAAGAAGGACCTGGTGCCGGTCGGGCGGGTGGGCGATCTGCATTGCGGCTTCGTGATCCGCCCGGAGGTCGGGCTGAACTCGATCGCCGAAGTCGTTGCCTATGCCAAGGCGAATCCGGGCAAGCTGGCCTACGGGTCTTCGGGCCTGGGCACCTCGGCGCAGATGCGGATCGAGATGCTGCGCTTTCGCGCGGGCATCGACATCCTGCATGTGCCCTATCGCGGCAGTGCCGACGCGATGAACGACCTGCTTGCGGGCAACGTGCAGATGATGAACGAGATCAACGTCCTGCCGCATGTGAAGGCGGGCAAGCTGAAACTGCTGTGCATCAACCACGCGCTGCGCAATCCGGAGTTCCCGGACGTGCCGACGCTGACGGAAGCCGGGTATCCCAATTCCGATGTGCCGATCTGGTATTCCATCCAGGCGCCCGCGGCGGTTCCGAAGGAGATCATCGGCACGCTGAACCAGAAGATCGTGGAGTTGGCAAAGACGGACGACATGATCCGCCGGTTGCGGGAGGTCAGTGTCATCTGCCCGACCCAGACACCCGAGGAAATCCTGGCGTTCACCGCGGTCGACTACGCCAGCAATGGAACCTTGATCCGCGAGGCGAAGATCAGCCTGGACTGACGCAAGCATCTCCATCCCGTCCAACGACCAGCAGGTGCGATCATGACAGAATCAATGCCAGCCAGGGCGCATGTGATCACCGGGGGATTTCCGCCGGGCTCGCCCGCGGGCCACGACCACGACTATGCGCGCCTGCGCTTGCTGGGCCTGCTGGCGGAACAGGCCGTGCCGGCTTCGGTCGGCAATGATTTCGCTGATGTGACGAAATGGCTGCCGGTTTCCCGTCTGCTGGTCACCTATGTCGCCGGACCGTACCCGGATGCGGGCCAGTGCCGGGTGATCGAGGATTGGCTGCACGCCGGCGGGCACTGGCTGGGGCTGCATGGTACCAGCGGCGGGCGGGCGCAGCGGATCGAGGGGGCACGCATGCGCCGGACCGTGAAGGCAGACCATCACGCGCTGCTGGGCAGTTTCTTCCTGACCCATCCGCCGATCTGCCATTTCGATGTCGATATCAGCCCGGACCCGCACCCGGTCACCGCCGGGCTGTCGGGATCGTTCCGTGTACACGACGAGCCATACTTCATCGAACTGCAGGACCCGGCCTCGACCCGCGTGCTGCTGACTGCCGATTACGGCGCCGATGGCGCGACGTCGGAGGTGGACGCGCTGCATGGCGCCGATACCTCGCTGCAACCCGATGGCCGGACCCGGGTGATCGGCTACACCCGGGCCGTCGGCGCGGGGGCGGCGACCTATTTCGCGCTGGGGCATTGCCACAACCCGGCGATCCAGGCGACCCGGACCGGTGCGGCGGTGGAGCGGACGTCGCCCGACTTTCATGGCCCGTGGGAGAATGAGGGCTTCCTGACGGTGCTGCGCAACACGATCCGATGGAGCATGGCCGGCTGAATGACGATGGGTCTATGCTGTCGCGAAACCTGCGGGAGCCGCTCAGCATGACCGTGTCGCCGGAGATTTTCGCCGCCATCGGTGCGGCCGCGGCACCCGCCTTCACGCGCGACGGCCGCACGCTGCTGCATCTGCGCGGTGCGGGTTTGTCGCAGATATGGGCTTTGGACCTGGCGAATGGCACGGACCGGCAGCTGACGTTCCATGACGAGAAGGTGGCGATGATCCGGCGCAGCCCGCTGGATGATCGCATCGTCTATGGCATCGACCGCGGCGGCGATGAACGCCAGCAGCTGATGCTGCTGGACCCGATGACGGAACCGCCCGAACCCGTCGCGCTGACCGCCAATCACGCGGTGATCCATGATTGGGGCGGATGGTCGCCCGATGCCACGCGCATCGCCTATGCGTCCAACGAGCGGGACGAGGCGCATTTCGATGTCTGGGTGCAGGACATCGAGACCGGTGTGCGGCAATGCCTGTTCCAGGGCACGCATATCGTCAGCGTCGCCGGGTTCCGCGCGGACGGCAGCCACCTGGCACTGCTGCACGACCGTGGCCATGGCGACATGTCGCTGCTGATCCTGGACATCGCGTCGGGCATGGTCACGCCATTCCCCGAGCCGTCGCCGACCAGCTATCAATCCGTGCGCTGGGCGAAGGACGGGCGCACCATGCTGGCGCTGACCGACCATGGCGGGCAGGACTTCCCGCGCCTGTGCCGCCTGGACCCCGAGACCGGCACCGTGACGGTTGTATATGCGGCGCCGGGACGCGAGGTGGAGGCGTGGGCGATCTCGGCCGATGGCACGACACTGGCAACGGTGGAGAATGATCGCGGCTTTGGCGTGCTGCGCGTCGGGCCGGCGGATGGCGATCGCCCGATGGTGCAGGGGCTGCCGGCGGGCGTGGTCTCGGACCTGGCGTTTTCCCCCGACGGGTCGGCGCTGGCATTCTGCGTGGCGGCGCCGACCGTTCCGGCTGCGATCTGGCAATGGCGTGCCGGCCAGGTCATGCCGGTCTGGACGCCGGAATCGCCGGTCGATCCGACGTCGTTTGCCGATTTCACGCTGGTGGAATGGACGAGTTTCGACGGCAGGCGGATTCCCGGCTGGCTTGTGCTGCCGCCTGGTCCGGTGCCGGCGCGCGGCCACAAGGCGATCATCTGGGTGCATGGCGGTCCGGTCGGCCAGTCCCGCCCCACCTTCCGTCCCGACATCCAGATGCTGGTCGCGCAGGGCTTCGCGGTGTTGCTGCCGAATGTCCGTGGCAGTTCCGGGTATGGACGCGCCTATGCCGAGGCGGATGATGTGCACCGGCGTCTGGACAGCGTCACCGACTTGGCATTCGGCCGCCACTGGCTGGCCGCGCATCCGGCGATCGATGCGGACCGGATCGGGATCATGGGTCAGTCCTATGGCGGCTACATGGTCAACGCGGCGATCACCGAGCATCCCGACCTGTGGAAAGCCGCGGTCAGCTATTACAGCATCGTTGATTTCGTCACGACCCTGGCCGACACCGGCCCGTGGCGGCGGTCGCATCGTGCGGCCGAGTACGGCGATCCGGTGCGGCAGGCCGAGCTGTTCGCGCGCATCTCGCCGATCCATCATGTGGACCGGATCGCGGTGCCGATGCTGCTGGCGCACGGCACGCGTGATCCACGGGTGCCGTATGGGGAGAGTGTGCAGCTGGAGGCCGCCTTGCGGGAACGGCAGCGGCCGGTCACCTTCCTGACCTTCGACTATGCCGGCCACGGTTTCGTCCGTCCCGACGACAAGCGCCGTATCTACACGGCTGTCGCCACATTTTTCGCACACCATGTCTGACCGGAGCGTTGCGATGTACATCCCAGGCCGCACCTATCGCACCCTGATCATGGGCCGGAACGGCGCTGTCGGCACCAACCATCCGCTGGCGACGCAGGCGGGCCTGGACGTGCTGCGCGCCGGCGGCAATGCCGTCGACGCCGCCATCGCCATCGCCCTGTCGCTGGGCGTCGTCGAACCGATGATGTCGGGGCTTGGCGGCGACGGCTTCTATCAGGTGCACAGTGCCCGCACCGGTGAAACACGCTGCTGGAACGCGACGGGATCGGCCCCTCGCGCTGCCACCGCGGAACGGTTCAAGCCGGGCGGCATCGCGGTGCGCGGACCCTTGAGCGTCTCGACCCCCGGCATGCTGGCCGGCCTTGGCGCGATGCACGCCGCGCTGGGATCGCACCCCTGGGCCGGCCTGTGCTCGGCGGCCATCGCGCAGGCGCGCGACGGGTTCTGCGTGTCGCACCATTATCGCCATTTCTCGGCCGAGGTACGCCCGATCCTGGCGGCGGACAAGCGAAGCCACGCCGTGTTCCTGGCGGGGCTGGCCAGCGGCGAACCGCCTTTGGCCGACATCGTGCGCCAGCCCGACCTGGCCCGCACGCTGGAGGAGATCGCCGCCGACGGGGCCGAAACCTTCTATCGCGGCCGCCTGGCCAGCCGCCTGGCCGGCGGGATGCGCGAAGCCGGCGTCATGGTGGACGAAGCCGACCTGGCGGAATGCCAACCACAGGTGCAGGATCCGATCAGCATCCGCTATCGCGGATTCCACGTGACGCAGACGCCGCCCAACTCAACCGGCTTCACCATGCTGCAGATGCTGAAGATCGTCGAACGTTTCGACCTGGTCCGCCTGGACCCCGTGCAGCGCATCCATGTCCTGGTGGAGGCGAAGAAGCGGGCCTTCCGTGACCGTGAGCGGTTCGGCACCGACCCGCGGCACGGTGATGTGCCGCTGGACCGGCTGTTGTCGGACGCCTATGCCGACGAGCTTGCCGCGTCGATCGATCCGGCGCGGGCCAGTGACATCAGCCTGGCGGAACCGGAACAGGCGATGGGCGATACCACGTATTTCGCCGTGGTGGACGCCGAGGGCAATGCGGTGTCGGGCATCCAGAGCATCAACTCCGGCTTCGGGTCGGGCGTGACCGCGGGTGATACCGGCGTGTTGCTGAACAATCGCATGGCGTATTGGCATCTGTCGGACGGGCATGCGAACCGGCTGGTGCCGGGCAAGCGTGTGCGCCACACGATGAATGCGCCGATGGTGTTCAAGGACGGCAAGGTCTGGGCGGTGGAAGGTACGCCGGGCGCGGACAACCAGGTGCAGGTGAATCTGCAGGTGCTGACCGCGATGATGGATCTGGGGGCCGATCCGCAAGCCGCCCTGGAAGCACCGCGCTGGACATCATCCCAGCAAGGCCAGGGCGCGAACTGGCCGCATGACGGCGACGGGCGCCTGACCATCGAGCCTGGCTATGGGGCGGACGTGCTGTCCGGGCTGGAAACGCTGGGGCATCGGCTGAACCGCGTCGGTCCGCTGGAGGGGCCGTGCAGCGTGCAGGCGATCCGCGTCATGGGGAACGGTGTGCGCATGGCCGGGTCCGATCCGCGGCGTGATGGCTGGGCGGGAGCATTCTGAGCTGACGAAAACCGGGAGGAAATCACCATGTCCTATCAAACGATACAAGTGCGGAAGCTGACGCCGGCGATCGGCGCGGAAATCTTCGGCGTCGATCTGGGTGGCCAGATCGGCAATCAGCAGTTCGAGGAAATCCACCAGGCGCTGCTGGACAACATGGTGATCTTCTTCCGCGACCAGACGCTGACCCCGGCACAGCACAAGGCGTTCGGAGCCCGCTTCGGCAGGCTGCACATTCATCCGAACGCCCCCAAGCCGATCGAGGGACATCCCGAGATCCTGGTGATCAAGGCGGACGAGACATCGAAGCGGGTCGCCGGAGAGGTCTGGCATTCCGACGTGTCATGCGACGAGGAGCCGCCGATGGGTTCCATCCTGCACATCCACGAGGTGCCGGAAAACGGCGGTGGCGACACCAGCTTTGCCAACATGTACGCCGCCTATGAAGCGCTGTCGGACACCATGCAGGCGTTCCTGCGCGGGTGCACGGCGATCCATGCGAGCCTGAAATCCGCGAACCATCAGTATCGGGACAAGACGCCCGACATGCGCTTTCCCGAGTCCGAGCATCCGATCGTTCGCACCCATCCGGAAACCGGGCGCAAGGCGCTGTTCGTCAATCGCGGCTTCACCACCCGCATCCCGCAACTCTCGGCCACCGAGAGCGACGCCGTGCTTGGCATGCTGTTCGATCATGCCGAACAGTCGCGGTTTCATTGCAGGTTCAAGTGGCAGCGGAACTCGATCGCGTTCTGGGACAACCGCGCGACGATGCACCAGGCGATGTGGGACTACTACCCGCAGCGGCGATACGGGTTCCGCGTCACCGTGTGCGGCGACCGGCCTTTCCTGAACGCATGAGACACGCTTGTTGCCTGCCTCGCGCGATGGTTTAACCCGCAGCGGAGAGAGTTGAGGGGGATCTGGCGCGGATGACGGTCATGCGGTGGCGCCAGCTGCTGTTGCTCGCGATTGCATCGATGTGTGTCGTGACGCTTGTCATGGGCATCGCTACGCACGGGCTGTATGTCTATGACCGGCGCAATCTGGTTCCGCCCTTCTGTGCGGCGGTCATTGCCGGGATCGGGTATGCCCAAGCCGCGCGGTTCGGGCCGCGGGGACCCGTGGTGCTGGCGTTGGTGGCGGCAGCGATCCTGTTCGGGCCTGGTCCCGCCGCGGTGCTGGTCCTGACATTGGTGGTGGCCCTGGCCGCGGGTTTGTGGGTAACGCGCCTGCTGTGGCTGCCGAACCCCGTCGATCCGTTCCTTGCGACTGTAACCGGCCTAGCCGTGATGGTCGGGGTGCTGCAGGTGGCCGTCCAGTTCCGGATCAACTGGGCCACCACCTATCTTCTCGCCGCACTCGCAACAATCATCCCCGCTCGGCGGGTGCTGATGGACTCCGTGCGGTCATGGTGGGTCGCGCTGCCGCGACCGCGCAGCCGAGCCGAGACGGTTGCCGCGGCGATGTGCTTTGGGGCGCTGGTTGCGGCGAGCACCTATGGCGGTCAGCCTGAAGCCGGATATGACGCGCTGTCGACACATTTCCTGGTCGCCGGCTGGGTATCCTGGAACGGCTATTTCCACTTCGATCCGGCGCTGGTCTGGCGCGCGCTGATGCCGCGCGGTGCGGTGTGGCTGTTCACCTGGTCGCATATCCTGGGTGGCGAACTGGCCATGCGCCTGCTGAACGTGTCGGCCTTCTGGCTGAGTGTGGGTATGGTCGCCCGTCAGGCGTCGCTGTCGCCGCAGCGCGACGACGCCCCACCCGCCTTGACCCTGTTGGGCCTGTTCGCCCTGGCCGTCACGCCGATGACGGTCTTCCTGGTCGGGACCACGTTCGAGGAAACCGTGACGGCGATGTTCGTTACGGGATCGCGGATCTGCCTGGCGCGGGCAGGGCAGTGCCCCGAGGGGGCCGGATGGACGTATATGGCATTTGTGCTGCTGGGGGCTGCGTGCGC
>CAYZKM010000124.1:0-10390 GCA_964478525.1 uncultured Bifidobacterium sp. | reverse complement strand
CACGCGCCTGCAAGCGCCTGTGTCCAACTGGAACTACGCCGGCATTGGAAACCAGGCATTCCAGGCCTGGTCAAAAAACCAGGGACTCCGCCGGCCAGCCGGGGACGATCCCGTCGAGAGGCAAGCGGATTTCGCGGCCGACCGCGTGCTGCGTGGGCGGACCGCGTGCGCCTGCGCGGCCCGGGGCGCGGCTTCCCCCTGTCCGACATGCCAGGCGGATCCGTTCAAACGGGCGGGATCGCGACACGCCGGCGGCCCGTCATCCGGGACCATCATGACGCCAGGCGCCGGAAGGCCGATGGCAGCAGGCGAACGCCGCTTTTTTGAAGGCGGCTTCGGCGTGGATTTCAGCGGCGTGCGAATCCATGATGGCGCCACCGCCGCCCGGGCAGCGCGGCATCTCAGCGCCCGGGCCTTTGCCGATGGTCCGAATATCGGCTTCGCGGACGGAGAATTTCGTCCTGGAACCGCACATGGCAAGCGGTTGCTGGCACACGAACTGGCGCATGTCGCGCTGGGACATACCGGCATCAGGCTCAATGGCGACGGACCGGACGACCGCATTCGCGCACCCGAACCCGAGCCGCCGACCGAGGACACGCCGTTCCGCCCAAGCGAGGAGTGGTTCTATTTCCGCGGCTACACGGTGACCGCGGACGCGGATTTCATGCACGGTGAATTGCGGCGTCTGGTCGCCGAGCGGGGGCTGGGCCGGGCGGCTGACTGGGTCTCGGCGCTGGCTGAACGGGAGGGACGGCCAGGTGGTGGGCTTGCCCTGCCGTTTTCCGCCCATGTGACCGGATACGGGGTCCTGCGGCCGCGATCGCCCTTGGACGCGATGCGGGACATCGAGCGTGAAGAGGACCGGGAACGATTGGCACCGACGGCGATTCCCGTCGTCGTCGCGACCTTCCGCGAGGTTCGCACCGAGGCCGAGGATTTCATCGCAACATTTGAAGGGCGGGCGAGAGACGTAACGACCGGGCTGCTGGACGACAGCGCGGCCCGCGCGGAAGCCGAGCGGCTGCGGTACGGGCTGTCGCGGGATACGCATGTGACTACGCGCACCCATCGGGATGGCGAGGGGGGCTGGGTCACCGACTACGATGTCCGGGTGACGGATCGCATGGAGGACACGCTGCCGGGTCGGGGTCTGGCCGGGGCGGCGCAGGACCTGATCGCGAAGAATCAGCAGATCAGCCTGCTCTATTCACAGCAAAGCGCACTGATGGAATCGCGCTTCACCGGCCATGACGTTGTCGACATATTGCCGTCCCGTAACATCGCGGCATTCAATCGGCTGCGAGATGAAATTCAGGAAAAATCACAGGAGCGAAACATATTACGAGGCGAGTATCAGCAGCGCTATCCAATTCTTGGCCGACTCGCCGACGACAACGCTGCCTTGCGCCAGATCGCGAACGGACATTCAGCCGAAACCGCCACCGTTCTGAATGATCAGATCTACGAAACTCTGGACAACATCGCCGAGGTTCGCAGGGAGCTTGCGCCCGGCGGGCGTGTCAACGTCTGGAAGCTGCCCGAGATCGTTACGCTGACCAAAAGCGCGACGGGCGCCCGCGACGAGACCTCGCTGGGCCGGATGAAGAACAAGCTGGTCGACGACAAGGTCACCGAGGTCGAGTCCGACGAATTCTGGCTGAATCTGGCTCTGGGGGTGGTGATCGTGGCCCTGGCCGGGTTGGCGGCCATCCCAACCGGTGGCAGCAGCCTGGCGGCGGGCGCGACGGCTCTGGCTGGCATTGGCGGCGCCGGTCTCTCGATTGGCGTGGCGGCCTCACACCTTGAGCAATTCATGGTGGAATCGGCGATGGCCGGCACGGATTTCGATCGGGCCCGCGCGATCTCCGCCTCCGACCCATCGCTGTTCTGGCTTGCCGTCGACATCATTGGCGCCCTGGCTGATGTCGGCACGGCGGTTCGCAGCGTGCGGACCGTGATGTCCGTCGGGCAGGCGACATTCCGCACGCTGTCATCGGCGGCTCGGCGTGCCGTGATCGCAGAAGGCGCGGAAGCAACCGAAGCCCTGGCGGAGCTGCGGCGTCTGGCGGCCGAATCCGAAGCCGCACAGGGCGCCAGCGGCCTGGCCGGGCGGGTGGTCGGGTCGGTCGAACGAATCCGCGGCGCCGGCGGGTCCGTGGAACGTGCGCTTGGTGGCGCCGCCGGCCACGAAGCCGCCGCCGTCGCTCGCGGTGTGCGCGAGATCGAGAGCGCCGCCAGCCACGCACTCGCCCGGGCGCCGACCCGGCTTGGCGGGCACACGGTGTCCGTGCTGCCAAACGGCTGGATCGTCCGCTGCAGTGTCTGCGGCACGATCCGGGCCGAATTCGCATTCGAACTGGCCCGCAGCCCGCAAAGCGCCCGACGCGTTTTCGAAATCGAGGACCTGGCGGCGCGCGCCGCCAGCACCGGAAATCGTGAACTCGCCGAACGCGCGGCCGCGGAAGCCGCCGTCCTTGCCGACGAGCTGGAGGCGGTACGGCGGACACGCGACATCCGTCTGTACCGTGGCGTACCGCAAGGCGCGATCGACGACATGTACCTGATGGACAACCGGCTTGTGGTTGAGATGCCGTTCATCGGGCGGGGCGCGTCATCCACCAACGCGGCCGGCTGGCTACGCGACGCCGACTATTATTGGCAGGAACTGGGACGCATCCATCCCGACGCCATCAGTGAAGCCAACTGGGCCAGGATCCGCGGCGATCCGCCGCTTGCCGGGCCGGTGGCGCCGGTCAACGATGCGACCTTCCGGCGCATGTTCCCGCAATACGATGTTCGCGGGCTGCGCGGCCAACCGTTGATCCACCATCACATCGGTGGCGGCGGCCAGTCGGTCGCCATTCCCGCGCCACTTCACCAGGGCTTCGGCGGCATTCACAATATGGAGCGTGAGGCCGGAATCTGGGGGGGCGAGGATCTCGTCGCCGATGTGCTGCAACGCTTGCTGGAGAATGTGCCGCCATGAAGGATGAAATGAGCCGGATGTTCGCGCGATTGCTGGCCAGCCATGAAGCCGCCGGTGCCGGTCTGCCGCGCGCCCCGTGGGATCCGGATATCGAGCCATTCATCTGGGCGGGCGAACCGGATGCCGAGGAATGGTGCGCCTGGCGGCCCACGGTCAAGACACGTCCGACCGACATTGCCGCGGCAGCGCCGGACCTTCCGGCGCTGCATCCGTCGATCGGCGACTACTTCAACAGCTACTGGTTTTGCGCGATCGACGGTGTGCTCGGCACGCACAGCCTGACGCTGGAGCCCGTCGCGCCTGGCATCGAACTGGATTCGTTCCTGGGTAAGGCCCGGGGCTATCGGCGTGCGCACGGCGGGAAGCTCGACCAGGTTCCGATGGGCATGGAGAACCGGGAGAATCTGCTTGTCGTTGTCAACAATACGACCGGCGACGTCGCGCTTGAAGATTTCGAGCGCCGGTCATTTCTCAAGATTGCCGATTCGCTTGACGATCTGATCGAGCGGCTACAGGTTTGAACCGTTCAACCGGACCGGAACGCATCCGCCGACAGGCCGCTACGCTTGATCATGCGTCCCAGATGTCGCCGCTCGGCTCCCGCCGATCGCGCCGCTTCAGAGATATTGCCGCTGGTTTGAGCCAGCAGCCATTGAAGATAGCTGCGTTCGAAGCGCGCGAGGCAACGCGCGCGGGCCTGCTTCATGCCAGCGCTGAAATCGATTTCCGACACCATGTCGGACATAGTCGCGTCAGGCACGGCATCGTGGGATTCCGATTGCGTGCGGGCGAGGACACCCATCGTAACCGTCCGCATGACCCCGTCCTCGGCCAGAATGACCGCGCGATGCATGGTGTTCTCAAGCTCTCGCACATTGCCGGGCCAGGTGTAGCGCATCAGGGTCTGTTCCACCCCTTCGCCGAACCGCGGCACGGGCACGCCATATTCCCCCGCGAAGCGCGCGGAAAAATGCCGCGCGAGGAGAGGGATATCGGCAACCCGCCCGCGCAGCGGCGGGATGCACAGCGGGGCGACGTCAAGGCGGAACAGCAGGTCTTGCCGGAACGACCCCTCGCCGATCAGGGTTCCGATATCGGCGTTGGTTGCGGCGATCACGCGAATGTCGGCTTGCTCGGTTGTGTCGGACCCCAGGGGGCGGAATTTCCGGTCCTGCAGAAAACGCAGAAGGGTCACCTGGGATTTGCGACTGAGCGTGTCAATTTCATCGAACAGCAACGTCCCCCCGGCGGCCTGCGCCACGAGTCCCTTCTGCGGCGCGCGCGCGTCGGTATAGGCGCCGCGGCTATGGCCGAACAATTCGTTTTCAATCAGGGAGTCGGGCAGCGCACCACAATTGATCGGCACGAACGGACGATCGTGGCGCGCACTGAGGTAATGGAGCGCGCGGGCCATGACTTCCTTGCCGGTCCCGGTTTCCCCATGGATCAGCACCGGGACATCACACGAGGCGTAGCGCCCGACCAGGTCAAGGACCCGCAGGAAGGCGGGTGAAGTGCCAACGATCCCGAGGTCTTGGAACAATTTGCCGTTTGTCATGCTCTGCCTCCCGATCGGAGTATTCGGAGCACCTGATCATGGGACAGCGTTGCGCCCCGCGAGGCCTTCCCATCGAGTACACTTGGATCCGGCCGAGGAAACACCTCAACCGTGTCCGGAACGACCCTAAGCCCTGACGGTCCTGCAAGTCAAGTTTTTCGCTGGTTAGTTTCATACGTTTTTCGCAATAATACACTGTCATGCTTTGACATCAGAAGTATCCCGGGTCGGCGCGAGGGGATCTGTTCCGATTCTGATGCAACCCGCCGTCAATGCCCATGCGTATGTCCATACTCATGTCGATGCCGCCATGCGCTGCCGCGGCGCAGACCAGGGTCGGGCCAGACGAAGGCCGGACGCAATGCCGTACTCGCAGACGGTCGAGAATTGCCACCACATGCATGCCCGCCAGCCACAAGATAATTCTTGAAAGAGACAAGTCCTGCCAGGCGGATTCCGTCCTCCCCGATTCGGACTTATCGTGTGCCAGCAACAATGGCTGGCGGCGGGCTCCGCACATTTGTAAGAGAATTGCAATCATTCGCAACTTGAGCATTGCGGGGCGCGCCCGTACCGTTCGATACCAATTCTGACAAGAGATCGACGCCATGCCGGCATATCAATGGCTGTCCGCACAGAACGGAACCTGGGGTGCTGCCTCCTTCTGGAACCCCAACGGCATACCCGGGGCCAGTGGCGGCGACACCGCGCTGATCGACGCCACCGGCGCCACCTATATCGTTACCTTCGACGAAACTTCTCGCTCGATCAACGGCCTGACCATCAACAGCCTGACGGCGACGCTGTCCTTCAACGGGAACACCTCGCTCACCGTCTTCGGCACGACCAGCCTGACGGCCGGTTCGCTCGCGCTGCTCAACAGCGGCGCGACGCTGGCCGCGGGTGCCCTGACGGCGGCGTCGGGTACCACGATCCAGATCGGTGCCGGCGCGTCGGTGACGTACAATTCCGGCTCGTTCAGCGGTCTCGTGTCGCTGTCCGGCACGACCAGCTTCGGCAGCGCCAGCGCCTCGATGACACTCAACGGCACGCTGGAAGTGACCTCCGGCCTGGGCACCATCGGCTTCTCGGGCATTTCCGGCTCTGGCGTCATCGAGGCCGATGGCGCCGCCGTGCTGGTCACCGGCAGCATGGCCGGCTCGTCTGTCCACGCGGTCGTCACCAATTCCGCGTCCTCGGTGTTCACGAACAGCGGCTCGCTCTATTACGGCGCCAGCACCTTCGTCGATTTCCTGGGGGCCGCGGGCCAGTACGCGTACGACAATCCAGCCAGCAACACGAATATCAACTTCAACATCACCGGCTTGAACGCCGGGACCTCGGCGGTCAGCCCGACCAATTCGATCCGCATGGCCGGCACGGTCGTCACGGTCACCGGCGGTGGCAGCGGCTCCGGCTCGACCGGCACGATCATTCTGTCGAACGGCAATCAGCTGATCCTGACGGGGATCACCAGCAATGGCGGCCTGTCGACCTGGCTGGCGCAGACGGTCAGCGACGGATCGGGCGGGACCAACATCTTCCTGCAAAGCGTCTGCTACGCGGCCGGAACCCGCATCCTGACGCCCGCGGGCGAGCGCGCGGTGGAACAAGTGGTGGCCGGCGACGAAGTCCTGGTCCTGTCTGGCGACAGGCTGGTGCCGATGCCGGTCAGATGGGTCGGCAGCCGGCGGATCAGCCTTGCCGCCCACCCGCATCCCGCCAGCGTGGCGCCGATCCTGATCCAGCGAGGTGCTGTCGCCGACGCCGTGCCGCATCGCGACCTGTATGTCTCCCCCGCACACGCGATCCTGGTCGACGACCGGCTGGTTTGCGCCCGCCAGCTGGTGAACGGCGCCACGATCCGCCAGGAAACCGGATGGACCGCGGTGGACTATCACCACATCGAGCTGGACCGCCATGCGATCCTGCTGGCCGAGGGATTGCCGGCCGAATCCTATCTCGATACCGGCAATCGGGGCTTCTTCGCCGATGCCGGCGTGCCGCTGGTGCTGCACCCCGACCTGACCGATCCGTCCGGCCATCCGGCCCGGGCGGCGATGTCCTGCCACAGGTTCGTCTGGGCCGAGAGCGATGTCGCGCCGCTGTGGCAACGGCTCGCCGATCGGGCGCGGGCACGCGGCCACGGCCTGATGCAATGCGCGACCACGGCCGATGCCGCGCCGACGCTGATCGCCGGCGGCCGAACCCTGTCGCCGATCGATCGTGGCGACGGCCGGTGCGTGTTCGCGCTGCCGCCGGCGACGCAGCGGGTTCGCCTGTGTTCCCGGGCCGGCTCGCCGCGGGCGACGCGGCCCTGGCTGGACGATGACCGCCGGCTGGGCCTGATGGTCCGGCGGATCCGGTTCCACCTCGGCGCCGGAACCGCGGACATGCCGCTGGATCATCCCGGCCTGTCGCACGGATGGTGGGATGTCGAGCGGAACGGTGCCGCGATGGCGCGCTGGACCGACGGCGATGCCACGCTGGACGTGCCGGATGGCGCGGTTCTGCTGGAGATCACGGCCGATCCGCTGCCGGCCTATGCGATCGACCCTGCATCGGATACCGCCGCGACCATCCGTCGGATCGCCGGGTCAGGACCTCGTTAGACCTGCCACGTGCATGGCATGGCCAGGCGGGTTCCATCGGATGGGGTGCGGCGGGACAGCCGAACCCGGCCGGAACGCCGAGCGCCGCTGCCTGGTCGGGCGAAGGCCGGTCTGGGTGGCGTCGCGGATCGCAGCGGACATGATCACGCCCGTGGTTGGTGATGCCATCCACCATCATATCAAATAATCCATCATACAAGAAAAACATCACTTGGCCTTGTGCCCCCGGCCCCCCGGGCGCTAAGCCCACGGCATGAGCACCACCGCCTCCGCCTGCCCGCAATGTTCGCTGCAAGACAGCCATATCCAGGGGGCGAACCATGTCTGCGACACCTGCGGCTTCGAATGGCCGGCCAGTGTCGTCGATGCGGCCCCGGCCGAGGATATGGTGCGCGATGTCAACGGCGTCGTCCTTGCCGATGGCGACAGTGTCGTCGTGATCAAGGACCTGAAGGTGAAGGGTTCCTCGACCACGCTGAAGGTCGGCACCCGCATCAAGAACATCCGCCTGCGCGGCGGCGATCACGCGGTCGAAGCCGGCAGCTTCATGCTGAAGGCGGAGTTCCTGCGCAAAGCCTAGCGCAGGACAGCGTCAGTCCGGCGCGGTCATGCGGCTAGCGCATGATCACGCTGAGCGGAATCGTGGCAGCGTGTGAATCATGCGATCAAACAACGAGCTAGCGCGCGCTGACCGGTTACGGTCAGCCGGAAGCGCGCTAGAAGATGAAATTCTCCCTGCCCAGGGTATGCGTGCCATTCACCCCGATCGCGAAATCGGCGGTGGAGTCGCCGTTGATATCGCCTGAAACGATCGTCGCCTGGCCGTCGAACACGGCCCGCACTTCACGTCCGCCGGAAAATGCGGTGTCGCCGATGAACGTGACGCCCGTGCCCGACCCGCCGTACAGCTGGGCCAGGTCGATCAGGTCGCCCCGCACCTCGGTGAAGTCGAAGATCATGTCGCGTCCCGCCGCATCGACGGTCGAATCGCTCAGCGTCCGCAATACGAACGTATCGGCACCGCCTTGCCCGAACAGGGAATCGCGGCCGCCGGCGCCGATGATCACGTCGTCTCCGCTACCGCCGGCGATCGCGTTCCCCGATGCGTTGCCGATCAGCGTCAGGCCGCCCGCGCTGGCGTCGGCGCGCAGGAACTCGACCGACGTGTCGGGTGTCAGCGTGTATCCGATCGTCGCCCAGATGATGTCCAGGCCTTGGCCCTCCACCTCCGAGACGACATCGCCGGCATTGTCCACGCGATAGAAATCGTCCCCGGTTCCGCCGCCCATCAGGTCGGCGCCGGGGCTGCCGGCAAGATCGTCGGGGCCGATGGAGCCCTGCTGGATCGACCTGGTGGCTGACGGGTCGCTGGCGTTGCCGGCCCGGTCGGTCGCGACGGCGTGCACGGTATGAACCCCGTACGGCAGCGACACCACCGCCGTCCAGCCGCCGGACCCGTTGACCAGGGCCGAACCGATCCGTGTCGCGCCTTCGAACAGCGTCACCGTGGTCGATGCCTCGGCCGTACCCCCGACCGTGTAGGGGCCGACGGATGTGATGGCGGGTGGTGCCGGCTTCGCGGTGTCGATCTGCACGGCCCCGAATTTCGACGCGGCCCCGCTGTTGCCGGCGGTGTCGGTGGCGCGGGCCGCCAGGAAATGCGTGCCGTCCGACAGCACGCTGGTCTGGATCGCCCAGTCGCCGGCGTCGTCGGCCTGCGCGGTTCCCACGATCGTCGCGCCGTCGTACAGGGTGACGAGGGTTCCGGCGGCCGCGGTGCCGAACATGACGGGTGTATTGATATTCGTCAGGCGATCGGTCGGCAGCGCGCCGCTGTCGGACCCCGCCTGCACCTGCGGTGCCGACGGCGCGTCCGGCGCGGCCGTATCGACGGTCACGGTCAGCGACGGCGACACCGCGCTGGTGTTGCCCGCGGCATCGGTCGCGGTGACCGCGATCTCGTGCCTGCCCGCCGCCAGTGTGGTGGGGCGGATGGCCCATGCCCCCGCCGCGTTGGCGACCGCCGACCCCACCACCGCCGCGCCATCCAGCAACGTGATCCTGGCACCGGCCTCGGCCGACCCGACGATGTTCGGCGACGCATAGCGCGTGATGTTGTCGGTGGCCGATATCCCGCTGTCCCACTCGCCCTGCAGGTCCGGCGCGGCGGGCGTGGCCGGGGCCGTGGTATCGACGATGATGGTCAGCCCGCCCGAGAAGCCGCTTGCGTTGCCCGCGGAATCGATCGCGCGGGCGCGGATCGTGTGGGCGCCGGCGGCCAGTGCCGAGGCCGGCTGGATCGTCCAGTTTCCATCGGCGTCGGATGGGCCGGACCCGATCTGCGTGGCGCCGTCGAACAGCTGGATCGTCAGGTTGGCGCCGGCGACGCCGGTCAGCAGCGGCAGGGCCACCGCGGTGATGTTGTCGGCACTGGACGCACCGCTGTCGGACGCGCCGGGCAGGTCCGGCGTCCCGGGCGCGGCCGGGGCGGTCGTGTCGATGGTCACGGACAGGACCGGCGACGGCGCGGTTGTGTTGCCGGCCAGGTCCGTGACGACGACCGAGATATCGTGCGTGCCCTCGGCCAGGATCGCGCTGCGGATGGTCCATGTGCCGGCGGCGCTGGCGATCTGGGTGCCGATCAGGGTCGTGCCGTCGAACAGGCTGACCCGTGAGCCCGGGTCGGCCGAACCGGTGAACCCCGGTGTCGTGAAGCGCGTGACATTGTCGGTGGCGGACGCGCCGCTGTCCCATTCCGTCCGCAGGTCGGGCGCGGCGGGCGTGCCCGGAAGCGCATAGAGCAGCTGCACGAAACCCGAATCCAATGCCTGGTCGAACGGGTCGATGAACACGGACCGCAAACTGCCCGGGCGCGTCGTGGCGGCGTTCGACGGCGCGGCTGCCTGGGTGATCGGAGCGGGTTGTGGCACTGGAATCCTCCCGATGGCGGCGTTCTGTTACGGTCGCGGTTCCGTGCCGGGACCGTTCCGAGCGGCGGTCGTCGCGCATGCCCGCCATGACGGGCGCAGGCGCACAATCGCAACCCGCGGGTCATCGGCCTCGCGGGCCGCTGTCAGCCGGACCGGTGTTGATGTCGCGACAGCCTAGGTGGCCAGCACGCGCCGATCAAGGTCTGTATCACGAAATGTCGGCTAGCGCGCTTTCCGGCTGACCGGAACCGGTCAGCGCGCGCTATCTCATTGTCTGATCGCATGATTCACCCGCTGCCAC
>CAYZKM010000123.1:0-10446 GCA_964478525.1 uncultured Bifidobacterium sp. | reverse complement strand
CGTGGCAGCGGGTGAATCATGCGATCAAACAATAAGATAGCGCGCGCTGACCGGTGACGGTCAGCGCGCGCTAGACCATCGCCACCGGACGCACCGGCGAGCCCGTCGCGCCCCTGAACTTCGTCGCCAGCAGGATGAAGCACGACGTATGGACACGGTCGCGCGCCATCTCCTCCAGCGCCAGGTTCTCGATCAGATACACCCCGCATTGCGACAGCGCATATTGATGCACCGGCAGACCCAGCGTGTGGTCCGGGTTCGGCAGGACCTCGACCGCCATGTTGTCGGTGCCGATGGCAACCACGCCCTGATCGATCAGCCATTTCGCCCCGGCCACGTCCGGCCCCGGCTCGCCGGTCAGGTATCTCGCGTTGTCCAGCGCGAAATACCGCCCCCAGCCCGTGCGGATCAGCGCGACATCGCCAGGCTGCACCTTGAACCCGCCCGCCGTGGCGGCGCGGTCCAGGTCGTCGGGCGTGACCACGCGGCCTGGATTCAGATGGTCTCCGCCATCGAACCCGGCCACGTCGAACAGGATGCCGCGGGTGATGATCGGCGGCGATTTCTCGATCCCCAGTGCGGTCAGACCCCAATCGGTCACCACGTCCGGCGCGCAGAAACCATTGTACAGCCGGTCGCCGGTCGAGAAATGCCCCAGCGCGTCGATATGCGTGCCGACATGCGTCGTCATCTCGATGCGTTCCAGGTTGGTGCCGGCATCGTTGCGCATGCCCATGCCGCGGCGGCGCTTGATGCTGTCCTTCCACGACGCCCAGATCGACATCAGGTACGGGGTCTGGTTCGGCGCCATGTAGGGCGCGCCCATATGGATCTCGTGGCTGACGTCATAGACGCGGCCGTGCTTCACCAGGCCCAGGGCCGAAAGGCGGGTCTCGGGCGTCAGCAGGTTGCCGGCGCCCAGCTGGTCGGTTGGGCCCCATTTGGAATGGTCGTGAATCAGGCCGGACATGAAGGACGCTCCTGGTTTCCGGTGTTCTGGCATCGCCCCAACCTGCCCCGCCCGGCGATGCCGGGCAAGCGCGGGCGTCAGGCAGGGACATCGGAAACCAGAGATCGCCGCATCAGCGTCACCGCATGACCGGCATCGACCTCGGGCCCGATCGTTTCCCATCCCAGGCGGGCATACAGGCGTTCGGCATGCTCGGTGTGCAGCCATAATGTGGTGACACCGCTGTCCCGCGCCGCCGCCTCCACCGCGCGGACCAGGTCCGACGCATGGCCACGGCCGCGGAATGGCGGATCGACATAGACGCTGGCCAGCCACGGTGTCAGATCGGGCCTTGTGTCCAGATCGGCGTGCACCAGGCTTGCGGTGCCGACGGGGATGGTGTTGTCCAGCGCCACGAAGCTCTGTTCCGGGCCGATCGTCGCGGTGCGCGCGGCCAGGCGCGATGCCACCGTCGCCAGCGCGCGCCCCTTGCGCTGGCCCCATTCGCGCCAGAGCCAGAATGCGACGGGCGGGATCAGGTCGGGCCGGGTGGCCAAGGGGACGATCATCGGGGGACGGCCATCGGTTGCTTCCGGTTGCGTGCGGCCGGCTGATGATCGCCGAGCGGGTCGGGGGAAGCAAATGACCGGTTGGCCGAAGCGGGGGTGTGCTCTAGGATCGTGGCAAGTCCAAGAATTCCTGGGAGTACGTCACATGGACGCTGGTATTCCGCGCCCCATCCTTCCTGTCAGCCGTCGCACGCTGGTCAAGACCGCGGCGGGGCTCGCCGGCGCCCTGGCCACCGGCAAGGCACCGGCCTTCGCCCAGACCCAACCCAAGAAGATGGTGATCGCGCATATCGTGCCGCCGCCGGAATCCGGCGCGGTGGCGCTGGAATGGTTCGCCCGCGAGATGACGGCCCGGTCAAAGGGCGAAGTCGTGGTCGAATTCCACGGCGGCACCCTGATGACCAAGGAGATCGACATCCTGAACGCCGTGAAGGCGGGCAACGTGTCGATGGGCACGCCATCCGGGGCGGCGGCGACGATCTTCCCGGAAATGGGCGTGTTCCTGGTGCCCTACCTGATCAACTCCTACCAGCAGGCCTACAAGCTGCTGAACGGGGCGGTGGGCGATCAGCTCGACAAGACCTTCCAGCAGAAATACGGCGTGAAGGTCGTGTATTTCTTCGACTACGGCTTCCGCCATGTGTGGAACAACAAGCGCCCGATCAACGAACCGCGCGACCTGCGTGGCATGAAGATCCGCACCCAGCCGTCGAAGGTGTTCACCGACACGGTGAACGGCCTGGGTGCCGTCGCGGTGCCGATGGGCTGGGCCGAGGTGATCACCGCCGCGCAGCAGGGCGTCATCGACGGCGCCGACCTTCCGGTGGTGAACATGGTTCCGCTGAAAGCCTACGAGGTCTCGAAATACTACTCGCTGACCGGGCATAATTACGGCTCCACCCTGGTGGCGCTGAACCTGGCACAGTGGAACGGGCTGACGCCGGCGCTGCAGAAGATGCTGCTGGATGTGGGACGCGAGGCGCAGGACAAGGTGCGCGGCATCACCGAAAGCATCGATTCGGAAAAAAGCGCCAAGGAACAGCTCGAACCCCGGGGCATGACCGTCAACGTCCCGAACCGGGAACCGTTCTTGAAGCTGGCAAAGGACAAGGTCTGGCCGGTCTACCAGAAGAACTACCCCGAACTGTGGGACCAGATCGTCGCGGCCCAGGGCTGACCGGTGGCCGGCCATACCGGGGCAGCCGCACCCGCCGAGTCGCCTGTCGTGCAGGCCCTGACCACGATCCCCAAGATCGTCGTCGGCGGTCTGGTTCTGTTCGCCATCGGCACGATGCTGTACGGCGTCCTCGCCCGCTATATCCTGCTGCCTATCACCGACTGGCTGGATGTCGATCCGGTCAACTTCTTCTGGGTCGAGGAAGTGGGCGAGACCTCGCTGGCCTGGCTGACCCTGATCGGTGCCGCCATCGGCGTCGGCGAACGCAGCCATTTCGCGCTGACCGTGCTGACACACCGGCTGTCGCCCGGCACGCAGCGGATGGTCCACATCCTGAACCACGCCATCATCTTCGCATTCGCCGTGCTGGTCGCCTGGCTGGGTTGGAAGCTGGCGCTGCTGAACGCGTCGCTGACCACCCCGGCGCTGGAGTTCAGCCTGGCCTGGCTGTACGCCCCCGCCGTCGTGGGCGGCATCCTGATGGCGATCTACGCGATCCGCGCGGGCGCCGGGGCGGCCGACCACGACGTCACCGACGTGAGGGAATAGGCGCATGGTCCTGACCGCAACCGTCGTCGTATTCCTGGCGACACTGATGCTGTCGCTGCCCATCGTGTTCTGCCTGGGCGCGGCCGGTGTCGTCGGCCTGCTCCTCGGCGGCTTCCCGCTGCAGCAGCTCGGCTCCTCGATGATCGCCGCGTCCCAAAGCTGGGTGCTGCTGGCGATCCCGTCCTTCGTGTTCGCCGGATCATTGATGGAACGGGCGGGGATGTCGAACTCCCTGGTCGAGCTGGCACGCGCGCTGGTGGGCTGGCTGCGCGGCGGGCTGGGGATGTCGGTGATCGTGGTGTCCTACTTCTTCTCCGACATCTGCGGCTCGAAAATGGCCGAGGTCTCGGCACTCGGCTCGGCCCTGGTACCCCCGCTGAAGCGCGCCGGCTATCGCGCCGAGGACGCGGCGTCGCTGATCGCCGCCGGCACCGCGATGGGGATGCTGGTTCCGCCGGCGATCTTCATGATCGTGATCAGCGCGGTGACCAACCAATCGGCGGTGGCGCTGTTCCTGGCCGGGTTCATCCCGGCGGCGGTGATCGCGGCCTGCCTGTGCATCCTGGTCTTCATCCAGGCGCATGTGATGGGCTGGCCGAAGGACACGCGCACCAGCTTCGCCCGCCTGGTCAAGGCGTCGCGCGACGCCGCGGTGCCGATGGTGATCCCGGTGGTCATCCTGGGCGGCTTCTACATGGGCGCCTTCACCGCGACCGAGGCCGGCGCCATCGTCGCCCTGTATTCGCTGCTGGCCGCCAAATTCTACTATCGCGCCGTGACCTGGTGGCAGGTGATGGTGATGGCATACGAGGCCGGGGTGCTGACCGGCGTCGTGGTCTTCCTGCTGGCCGTCGCCACCGTGTTCCAATACCTGATGGGCCTGTCGGGCATGCCGCAGTTCCTGGGCTGGGCACTGGGGCCGCTGACGCACTCGCATTGGATGTTCCTGACCGGGGTTGCGCTGCTGACGCTGGTGTTCGGGATGCTGCTGGAAGGCCTGCCGGCGGCGGTCGTGCTGATCCCGGTGGTGTTTCCGATCGCGACCGAGATCGGCATCCACCCCGTGCATTTCGACATCGTCCAGACCGCCGCGGTGGGCATCGGCCTGTTCACCCCGCCGCTGGGGGTCGGGCTGCTGATGGCGCTGCGCTTCGCCGACGTGACGGTCTGGCAGCATGCGCGAACCTACTGGCCCTATATGCTCGCGCTGCTGATCGGGCTGATGCTGATCATATGCATCCCCGAACTGTCGCTGTTCCTGCCGCGGAGCGCCGGCCTGATCAAATGATCCGCCGTCGCATCCTGGCCGGGCTGGTCCTGGCGGCCATGGCGTCACCCGGGCCGGCCATGGCCTGGGGTGACGACGGGCATCGCATCGTCGCCCTGATCGCCGAGCGGCACCTGACCCCAGCCGCCGCTGCCAAGGTCGCCGGCCTGCTGGCATCCGACCCCGATACGCTGACGCCGCCCGACCTGGCCGCGCGCGCGACCTGGGCCGATCGCTACCGCGAGAGTGACCGGTCGGCCGGGCAGCAGCGCTATCGGCTGACCCGGAGCTGGCATTTCGTGGACCTGGAGCTGGACGGCCCCGACCTGGCGAAGGCGTGCCACGGTCATCCGCCGGCGGCGGTGCCGGCCAGCGCCGGACCCGAGAACGCCTGCATCGTCGACCGCCTGTCCGCGTTCGCCGCCGAACTGCGCGACCTGGGCGATACGGACCCCGAGCGTGTGCTGGCCTTCAAGTTCGTGCTGCATCTGGTGGGCGACCTGCATCAGCCGCTGCACGCGGCCGACAACCATGACCGCGGCGGCAACGATGTCAGCGTCCGCACGGAAGGCGCGCCGCCCCAGCCGCTGCACATGTACTGGGACGTGGCGGTGGTGGCGGCCCAGGGCGGCACCCCCGCCGCGATTGCCGCGGCCCTGGACCGGACCTATGCCGCCCGGTGCACCGGCTGGATGGCCGGCGGGCCGGCCGACTGGGCGCTGGAAAGCTTCGCCGTCGGGCGCGACGTCGCCTATCGCCTGCCCGCGAAATCGGACGGGCCGATCGTGCTGGATACCGCCTACCAGACCCGCGCGGCCGAGGCGGCCGGGGTGCAGCTGGCCAAGGCCGGATGCCGGCTGGCGATGGTGCTGAACCAGGCGCTGCGGTAGCGCGCCATCGCCTGACGCGCCCCTGCCTTGTCCGGGGCGATCCTGGCCAATCCAGCGCGGACAGGGCAGAACCGACGCCCATGTCCGATCAGCCGCCCCGTGCCGCCCTCTCGCCCGCCCGAACCTGGCTGCTGCTGGGCGCGTCGTTCCTGACCTTCTCGGTCGGCGCCGGTTTCATGCACTCCTATACCGTGTTCCTGGTCGCCTTCATCGAGGCGTTCGGCTGGACCCGGGCCGAGGTGTCGATCGCCTACTCGGTGTCCCAACTCGTCTCGGGCGCCACCTCGCCCCTGATCGGCATGCTGGTCGACCGGCTCGGCCCGCGGCGGCTGGTGATGCTGGGCGGGTGCGTGCTGTCCGTCGGGCTGATCGCCAGCTCCTACGCCACCGCGCTGTGGCACATGATCATCCTGTACGGCGTGGTCATGACGCTGGGCGCCAACTGCCTGGGCCTGGTCGTCTTCGTGCCGCTGCTGTCACGCTATTTCGTGCGCAACCGCGGCATGGCGGTTTCGGTCGTGCAGTCGGCCAACGGGTTCGCCCGCGCCTTCTCGGCCCCCGTCGCCACCCTGATGATCGGCGGCCTGGGCTGGCGCGGCGCCTATCTGTGGCAGGGCATGTTCATGGCGGTGCTGTGCCTGCCGCTGGCCGCCCTGTTTCGCGGCACCGACAACGCCCGGGGATCAGCCGGTGCGCGCCGGGCCGCGGTGCGCGAGGGCTGGACCCTGCGCCAGGCCATGCGCACCCCGCATTTCTGGCTGCTGACCCTGGTCTATGTGTTCACCGGCCTGGGCAGCTTCCTGGTGGCGCTGCATCAGCTCGCCTTCGCGGTCGATATCGGCTTCGACAAGCTGTACGCCGCCGGCGTGCTGGGGATGGGCGCGTTCCTGTCGCTGCCCGGGGTGATCATCACCGGCACCGTGTCCGACTATATCGGGCGGGAGCTTTCGGCCGTGCTGACCTATGGCACTTCGATCATCGGGGTGGCCTGCGGCCTGGCGATCACCGGGCCCGACCAGCATCTGCTGCTGTGGCTGCACTCCTGCTTCTTCGGCCTGACCTGGGGCGCGCGCGGCCCGGCGATCACCGCCAAGACCGCCGATCTGTTTCCCGGGCCGAACCTGGGCACGATCCTGGGCGTGATCTCGATCGGCACCGGCCTCGGCGCGGCGGGAGGATCGTGGCTGGCCGGGTTCGTGTTCGACGTGACCGGCAGCTATCGGGTGGCGTTCTGGCTGTCGATCCTGTTCTACGCCTGCGGGTCGGTGGCGTTCTGGGCGCTGCGCCGCCCGCCCGCGATCAGAAGCTGACCGTCCCGAAGATCGCGTGCAGCAGCGCGAACAGCGCCCCGCCCACCAGGAACCCGACCAGCGTTCCATTCATCCTGACATATTGCAGGTCCTTCCCGACCCGCAGCTCCAGCCGGTCGGTCAGCGTCTCGGCATCCCAGTTCGTCACCACCTGGGCGATGAAATCCGCCACCTTCTCCTGCGCCGAGGGCATCAGCGACCGCACCACCGCCTCGGCCGTCGCCTGCACCCGCTGACGCGCGCCCGGGTCAGTTTCCAGCATGCCGCCCAGATTGGCCAGCGCCCCTTCCAGGAAGGCGATCGTCCGCCCGTTCGGCTTGCCGGCATCGGCCTCCAGCGCGATGCGCATCCGCGCCCAGACATCCCACAGCCAGGCCTGCACGGTTTCGTGCGCCACCACCTGGCGGATCGTCGCGCCCAGTTCGGCCACGCGGTCCGGATCCTCGGTCATGCGCGCGATCTCGCGGCGCACCCATTCGTCGAATGCCGCCCGCAGTTCCGATCCGTCCGGGCTCATTTTATCGAGTTCGGCGTTCACCTGCGCCAGCACCCGCCGCGCGATCGACGCACCCAGCGCCCAGCCGACCAGCCGGCCGCCCTGTTCGCGCACTCGTTCCGCGATGGCCTGGCGCAGGCTTTCCTCGCGGCTGGCCAGGGCGGTCCGCAACTGGCCGATGACGAAGCCGAACACCTCCTGATGGCGCCCGCCATCCACCAGGCCATGCAGCGCGCGGGCGATCAGCTGGCCGGATGCCTGGCCGCCGATGATCCGCGGCAGCAGGCGTGCCAGCACGCGGCGGGCCCGCCCGTCCTCGACCGTGGCCAGCAGGCGCGGCAGCATGCCGGCCAGTGCCGCGGCGGCCGGGCGGGCCGAGGCGGGATCCGAGAGGAACCCGCGCAGAATCCCCGGCAGGTCCAGTTTCGTCAGCAGCCGGGCCACGTCATCCGTCGTGAACACATGCGTCGCCACGAACCGCCCGAGCGCGCGGCCCAGGCGTTCCTTGTGCCGGGGGATGATGGCGGTGTGCGGGATCGGGACGCCGAGCGGATGGCGGAACAGGGCGGTGACGGCGAACCAGTCGGCGATGCCGCCGACGAAGCCGGCCTTGGCGGCGGCCTGCAACAGGCTGGTGGCATAGCCGGGCGGCATCGCATAGCTGCCCAGCGTCAGCCCCCCCATCAGCGCCAGCAGGCCGGTGGCCATCGAGCGGTGGCGGGTCAGTTCCCGGCGCGCGGCGCGGTCGTGTTCGGATTCGGACATGCGAAGGCCAACATAGGGATGCGCCGGCCGTCGCGCACCTCCCTGCCCGGTGCCTCTTCCCGTCCGGGCGGATGTAATGTTATAAAGTAACCCATGGTGAACCCGCTTGCCCCGACCGCCGGAGCCGGAAGCCGCCTGATCCTGGCCTGCGGCCTGATCGGGGCGATCTGGCTGGTCGTGGCCTGGGCCCTGGCATGACGCCGCCGCCGCCGATCACCCTGGATCACGTCACGCTGCGGCATGGGTCGTCGGTCGCCGTCGCCGACCTGTCGGGCAGCTTCGCGCCGGGCAGCCTGACCGCGCTGATCGGGCCGAACGGGGCCGGCAAGACCACGTTGCTGCGCGCGCTGGCGGGGCTGCATCCGGTGGCAAGCGGGCGGATCGACCGCGGCGGCCTGGTTCCTGCGGACATCGCCCTGCTGCCGCAGGGCAGCCATCTGGATCGCGGCTTCCCGGTTTCGTGCCGCGACGTCGTCGCCCTGGGGCTGACCGGGCGGCTGGGCGCCTTCCGTGCCATGCGCCGCGACCGGCTGTTCGCGGCCGAGGACGCGCTGGCCGCGGTCGGCCTGCCCGACCATGCCAACCGCCCGATCGGCGCCCTGTCGGCCGGCCAGTTCCAGCGCGTGCTGTTCGCCCGGATGATCATGCAGGACGCCTCGGTGCTGCTGCTGGATGAACCGTTCAGCGGCGTCGACGCCGCCACCACCGACGACCTGCTGGCCATCGTCAGCGACTGGCACAACCAGGGCCGCATGATCATCACCGTGCTGCACGACCTGGAGATGGTGCACGACGCTTTTCCTCGCGCCCTGCTGCTGGATGGCGGGCTGGTGGCCTGGGGGCCGACCGCCGCGGCGCTGTCCGAGGCCAACCGCCAGCGCGCCGGCATGCCGCGCCAGGGCTGGACACTCAGCGGGCAGCACGTGGCCTGATGCACGACATCCTGGTGGCGCCGTTCGCCCTGGCGTTCATGCGGCGCGCCCTGGCCGGGTGTGTCGCGCTGTCTGTCGCCGGTCCGCCGCTGGGCGTGTTCCTGGTGCTGCGGCGCATGAGCCTCATGAGCGACGTGATGCAGCACGGGGTACTGCCGGGCATCGCCGTCGGGGCCGCGCTGTTCGGCATGTCGGTCTGGGCGATGGGCGCCGGCGGGGTCGCGGCCGGTGTGCTGGTGGCGGTGCTGGCCGGGTGGCTGTCGCGCCGGACCGGCGGGCGGGAGGACAGCCAGCTGGCCGGCGTCTACCTGGTCGCCCTGGCCGGAGGCGTGGCGCTGGTGTCGATGCAGCGCGGGGTCGACCTGACGCATCTGCTGTTCGGCAGCGTGCTGGCGGTCGACGACATGGCGCTGTTCGGGATGGCGGGGATCGCCAGCCTGGCGCTGCTGGTCCTGGCCGCGATCTGGCGGCCGCTGATCCTGGAGAGCCTGGACCCCGGCTTCATGGCCGCCAGCGGTGGGCGCGGCGGCGTGTGGCACCTGGTGTTCCTGGCGCTGGTCGTGCTGTGCGTCGTCTCCGGCTTCGTCGCACTGGGCACGCTGATGTCGGTCGGGCTGATGATGCTGCCTGCCATCGCCGCGCGGCACTGGTCGGTGTCGCTGTCCGGGCAGGTGGCCACTGCGGTGGGCCTGGCGTTGCTGTCTTCCGCCGCCGGCCTGCTGCTGGCCTTCCATGTCGACCTGCCCGCCGGCCCGGCGATCGTGCTGACGGCCGGATCGCTGTGGCTGGTCAGCCTGGTCGCCGGCCCCTGCACAAGCCTGTTACGCCCGGGCACGAACATCATGTAGGTTGCGCCGCGCAACCAGGCGACGATCCGGGGATATCACATGACCATTCGCAGATTGCAGCCCGAAGGCCGCCTGTCCGGCGCCGTCGTGCATGGGAACACCGTCTACCTGGCCGGACAGGTCGCCGACGACCCGACCCTGGATGCCGAGGGTCAGACCGCCGACATCCTGGCGCAGATCGACACCCTGCTGGCCGAGGCCGGGACCACGAAGTCCCGCCTGCTGTCCTGCCAGGTCTTCCTGGCCGATATCCGCGACGTGGACGGCATGAACCGCGCCTGGGACGCCTGGCTGGACCGCGCCAACGCGCCCGCCCGCGCCACCGTGCAGGCTCGGCTGGTCGATCCGCGCTGGAAGGTCGAGATCACCGCCATCGCCGCGCTGGCCTAGGGAAAGATCGTTGGAAGTGGAACCGCCGGGGACGTGAACCATGGCGTCAGATCAATCAGCTAGAACGCATCCGGTGCGCGGGTGCGCGCCGGATGCGCCCTAGGCGATCGCGGCCGGTGGATTCGTCCCCTGTCCCGACGGGCAGTCGCATCCTGCCGCGCGACCGGTTCGACCGGCATTGGCTGCGTTCACTGGTCTTCACCGTGTTCATGGTCGGCCTGGTCGGTGTGGCGACTGATGCCGACTGGATCGTCACCGCCGTGTCGATCGCGACCTCGGCGGTGGGGTTCGGCTTCTTCTACCT
>CAYZKM010000122.1:6280-10471 GCA_964478525.1 uncultured Bifidobacterium sp. | reverse complement strand
GCTGGAACATCTGGCGCAGACCAGCGGCAACGAGGATGTGCGGGTGCTGGCCGAGACGCTGGACACCGCGAACGGCCGCATCCTGGAATTCAACCGCTCGCCGGCGCGCAGGGTCGGAGAGCTGGACAATCGCGGCAGCCATTTCTACCTGGCACTGTACTGGGCGCAGGCCTTGGCGGCGCGCGGCAACAGCGGCCCGATGCAGGCGCGCTTCCAGAAGCTGTCCGAGTCGCTTGCGGCGCACGAGGCGAAGATCAACGCCGAGCTGATCGCCGCGCAGGGCAAGCCGGTGGACACGGGCGGATACTACCTGCCCGACACGGCGAAGACCTCGGCGGCGATGCGGCCGAGCGCGGCACTGAACGAGGCGCTTGCCGAGCTCTGAGGCGCGGGGGAGGGAGACCGCCCCGGGCGCGTGGGGCGGTTTTCGTTCGGCCGCCCGCTTGCTGGTTATTTACGATCCCGGCCTGGATCCGGCGGCGCCACAACCGCCGTTCACCGCGAAATACCGCGGTTTTCCCGTTAACCCGGTGTTCAGATGTAACCGTGTTGAATGGAGCCGCGCTATACACATGAAGACGGTTGGGCCGGAGCGGCCTTCCCACGCGACGCGCCGTCAGCGACCGGAGTACCATCCTGCTCAACGCCCTGAGGCCCGATAAGAAGACGCTCGGCAGCCTGGCCATCCTGTGGACCGTGGGATGCCTGATCGCGGCCACCTGGATGTTCACGGTCCGCTCGATCGAGGCGCAGCGGATCGAGGTTTCGGACCGCATCACCGCGCGGGTCACCAACCAGGCGCTGATCTTCTCGGAACAGGTCGGCCGCCAGATCCTGACGATGGACCAGACGCTGCGCATCCTGGCGCGGTCCTGGGAACGCGATCCCCGCCAGTTCGACCTCGATATCTGGCGCGGGCAGATCATCGCCGTGTCCGGCATCAGCCGCGACATGATCCTGGTCGACGAAAACGGGATCGTGCGCCAGTCCAGCCTGCCCGAGGCGGTGGGACGTTCCGTCGCCGATTTCGACTTCTTCCGCCAGTTCCGGGAAAAGCCCGCATCGCGTGAGACGCTGTTCGTCGGCCCCGCCACCATCGATCCGCTGGTGCGGCTGTGGCACCTGAACGTCGCCCGCGCGCTGCGCCATCCGGACGGGTCCTTCGCCGGGGCGATCTCGCTCGACTACCGGGTCTCGGCGCTGACCGATATCTTCACCCAGACCAATGTCGGTGCCGGCGGGCTGGTTGCGATGATCGGCCTGGACGACGGGCGCATCCGCGCCGCGATCGGCCCGTCGGTGGTCGACCCCGAGGCAACCGTGTCCGACACGCGGATGTTCCGCGCCATGCAATCCCAGCCGAACGGGGTCTGGGCCGGCCCCTCGGCGTCGGACGCGGTGCTGCGCATCCATGCCTTCCACGACGTGCCGGACCGCGACCTGGTGATCGTCGTCGCGATGGACGAGGCATCGGCGATGCAGCCGGCCACCGAATGGCGGTTCCAGGCGCGGGGCTTCGCCAGCGGCATCACCGTCCTGCTGCTGATCATCGCCGGCATCTGGCTGCGCGCCACCAGCCAGGCGCGCAAGCGGGAAGCGATGCTGGCCGCCGAACGCGCGGTGCTCGCCGCGTCGAACGCGCAGCTGGAGGCCGCGCGCGCCCACGCCTCGGCCAAAACCGAGCAGCTTGAGGCGACGCTGCGCGGCATGACCGACGGCGTGGCCATGATGGACACGCATCATTGCCTGGTGGAGTGGAACCACCGCTTCCCCGAGATCGCCGGCATCCCGCCCGATATGCTGCGCGTCGGCCTGCCGATGGAGGAAATCCTGCGGGCCCAGGCCCTTGGCGGGCAGTTCGGGCCGCTGGACGACGTCGAGGCCGAGATCAGTCGGCGGATGGAGCGGCTGCGCAGTGGCCGTTTCGGCACCACCGAGCGCCCGACCCCCGACGGCCGCGTGGTGGAATTGCGCCGCAACCGCCTGCCGGATGGCGGCTATGTGACGCTGTATTCCGATATCACCGACCGCAAGCGCGCCGAGAACGCCCTGCGTGAGGCCCAGAGCGTGGCCGAGACCGCGAACGCCGCCAAATCCCGCTTCGTCGCCATCGTCAGCCACGAGATCCGCACCCCCCTGAACGCGCTGCTGAACACGCTGCGGCTGATGGCGGACGGGGAGCTCGGCCAGGCCCAGCGCACCCTGCTGGACATGGCGAGCCAGTCGGGCGATGCGCTGTCCAGCCTGATCAACGACATCCTGGAAATGTCGCGCGCCGAGGCCGGGCAGCTGACCCTGCGCCCCAGCCAGTTCGCGCTGCGCACCGTGCTGGAAGGCCCGCTGGAGGTGTTCCGCCCGCAGGCCGCCGCCCGCGGCATCAATTTCCGGCTGGAGATCGACCCGGCCACGCCGGTCGAGCTGATGACCGACCCCGGCCGCCTGCGTCAGATCCTGCTCAATCTGCTGTCGAACGCGGTGAAGTTCGCCGGCCCCGGCGAGGTGATCCTGTCCGCCTGGCAGGATGGCGAGGCCGCCAATGGCCGTCCGCTGCTGCATGTCTCGGTGCGCGATCACGGCCCGGCCATCCCCGCCGAGGATCACGACAAGCTGTTCCGCCCCTTCTCCCGCCTGGAGCGGCCGGAGGGCGACCAGACCCTGGGCTCCGGCCTCGGCCTGGCGATCTGCCGGCACCTGACCGACCTGCTGGGTGGGACCATCGCCTGCAGGACCTGGACCTCGCCCGAGGGGGTCCAGGGCAACGATTTCTGCGTCACCCTGCCGGTGCTGGTGATGGGCGGCGCGCTGCGCCGGTCGGGTTCGCTGCCGGCCGATGCGTCGGTCCCGGCGCCCGAGACGCCGGCCGAAACCATCCAGCGCATCCCCCGCACCCGCGTCCTGCTGGTCGAGGACGCCCGCGCCAACCAGATGGTCACGGCCACGCTGCTGCGCCGGGCCGGGCATATGGTGGACGTGGCCGACAGCGGGGAGAAGGCGATCCAGTTGGTGAAGACCAACTCCTATGATATTATTTTTATGGATATTTTCATGCCGGGCATGAGCGGGCAGGAAGCCACGCAGCGAATCAGGCAACTGCCCGGCCCGGCGCATGAAGTGCCGATCCTGGCCCTGACCGCCAATGTCAGCCCGAACGACGAGGCGAATTTCCGCGAAGCCGGCATGAACGGCCTGCTGGGCAAGCCCGTCTCTCCGTCGGACCTGCTGGGCGCGCTGCGGGATCATGTCTGGTGGGTCAAGCCGCCGGCCCCGTCCGCGGGCGAGACCGAGGAGGACGACGTGCCCCACACCGCCCCCGAGGACGCCGACACCGGCGCCATCCTGGCTACGGATCGCCTGGCCGAGCTGCGCGCCAACCTGCCGCCCGAGACCCTGGTTCGGCTGATCGAGGAATGCCTGGTCGATCTGGACCACCGCCTGCCGGCTCTGCGCCGCGCGGTCGCCGCCGACGCACCGGCCGCGGTCGAGGCACAGTCCCATGCGATGGTCGGCATCGCCGCCGGCTACGGCCTGGCGTCGCTGGAGCGGCGGCTGCGGATCATCCTGAACGCGGCCCGCGACGGTGATCTCGCCGACCTGCCCCCGACGGCCGTCGCGGCGGTCGAGCAGGAGCTGGCGCGCGGCGGCGCCGAAGTGCGGGCCTTCCTGCAGAAAGAACCGGCATAACCGACGGCCGTTCACGCATTCTTAACCAATGCGTCCGATGATGCTCCGCATGTTGACGACCTCCTCCCTGTCGGCGCTGTCAGCGGTCCAACCGCCATCCCCGGCCGCGAATACGGCCGCGGTCAACCGCGTGCGGGCGCCCGCTCCACCGCCGAACGGCGCCCATGGCGGGCCACCCGACGGCCCGCCACCGGGTGGCCCGCCAATGCCCGGCGGGGCCGGATCGGGCGCCCCGCCGGGGTCACGGGTGTTGCCCCGCGGCTCGCTGCTCGACCTATCCGTATAGTTCGGGCTTGATAGACGTGGCCTGACGTACCAGTCTCGGGGCATGTCGACATTTGTCAGGCGCATCCCCGAGGGCGACAACCGCGAGCGCAACGTCTGCACCGATTGCGGCCATATCGCCTACGAGAACCCCAAGGTCGTGGTGGGCTCGGTCGTCGTGGTCGGCGAACAGGTCCTGATGTGCCGCCGCGCCCTCGAGCCGCGGCGCGGTTTCTGGACGCTGGC
>CAYZKM010000122.1:3782-6270 GCA_964478525.1 uncultured Bifidobacterium sp. | reverse complement strand
GGAACTGGGCGAGACGCTGGAGGAAGCCGCGGCGCGCGAGGCGGCCGAGGAAGCCAACGCCGACATCGACCTGGACGGCATCCTGGGTGTGTTCAGCATTGCCCGGATCGGGCAGGTGCAGGTGATCTTCCGCGCCCGCTTCAGGCACGAGCCATCCTACAGCGCGGGCCCCGAAAGCCTTGATGTCGCGCTGTTCGCCTGGAACGAGATCCCATGGGACGAGATCGCTTTCCCATCGGTGCGCTGGGCGCTGGATGCCTGGCGGCGCGACGGCGGTGCCGCCGTGATGGGCGCCCCCGCCGGCAATCCCGCCGACGACCGCCGTGGCGTGCATCCGATGATCCCGCCGCGCGCCCTGGGCGCCGAGGACGGCTTGTGATCCGCCCCACCCCTGCCCTGGTCGCCCCCGCCTTGGCCGCCCCTGCCCTGGTCGCCCCCGCCTTGGCCGTCATGCTCGGCGTGTCCGCCACGGCGATGGGCGCGACGCTGCCGGTTCCGCCGATCCCGCCCGCCAATCCGCCGCGTGACGAGCTTGCCCCGGTTCCCAATGCCGATGCACGGATGCCGATCGATCCGTCATCCACCCGGGTGCGGGTGCGGCCGCAGATGTTTCCCGCCTCGCGCCCCGATACCAGCATGGGGTTCGTGCCGGGGTCCCGCTATCAGTCGACGGACGAGCGCAAACCGTTGCAGACCCCGGGGGTCAAGCTGACCGTGCCGATTCCCTGACAGGTGCAACATACGACTGTAACTAGCGGATATTATTATAATTCCTCTTGTCCGTTAACCGGATATTCATCACTTCGCCCGATCCTGCCGGTCTCACGTCACCCGCCGACCGGAGGACCCAATGGCCCGCAGACCCGCATCATCTCCCCGCCCCACGCCGGCGATTTCGCCTGCCCCCCTGCCGGCGCAGCGCCATGACGACGCGCGCCCCGGACGGGTCGGCGGCGGGCATGTCGCATTCGGCGCGCCGGGTCCCGCCATCGACATGGACCGGGTGCTGCAGACCTGGCGCGACGGCACCACGGTTGGCGGCGGCATGGCCGGGCAAGACATCGCGAAACCGGTGCTGACCACGGCAGAGCCGGCGCTGCGCGAGACGGTGGCCCTGTCCGACGGGACGCGCATTGCCTTCACCGTCGCCGGCGCCTTGCTGACCGTCGACGACCAGGGCTGACGGCGCGTCAGGGATCACAAACACGTCACCGCCACGCCAGGCCGCGCCGCGGCGGTTTGCCAATGATGCACGGGACAAGCGGCCAGTCCGGCGCTGGCCGCCCAGTGCCGGGCGGGCCGCTTGAAGCACCAGGCGGATAAACCGCTCGCGCCGATGGCCCAATCGGTGTTTGCTGCCAACGATGGTCACCGTCTCGACCAAAGGTTGGCACATGGCTGTCCTGGCGATAAGGAACCCGCTGCGTATCCTGCTTCTGGCGCTGCTGTGCCTGGCGCCGGTCGCCGGCTCCTATCTGCTGCTCGACGCGATGGGGCAGGAAAAGGCGCGGCTCGGGCTGAACGAACGAGCCCTGCAGCAGGCCGAGCGGCAGGCTCGTGCCCTGCGTCACGGCCTGGAATACGCCGCACAGACCGCCCTTGTGGTGGCGCGCCTGCCCAGCGTGGTCCGCAACGGCGCGGACTGCGATGCCGACCTTGCGGCAATCATCCGTCCGCCGTCGATGTTCCGCCTGATCATGATCGGGGAAACCGGCGGCGATATCGTCTGTGCCTCCTCCCCCGCGCTGAAGCGTCCCACGGATTCCTGGCCGGGATGGATCAACCGGACCCTGCGGCAGGCCGACGCCATGCCGAACGGCTTCGTCACCGACCCCGCCGTCAACGGCATGTTCCTGGCCATGCATTTGCGCGTCGGCACGCTCGACCGGGCGCAGAAGGACCGCTTCATCGTGATCGGCATCGATCCGTCCTGGCTGGCCGAGCAGTTCGACGGCACGATCCTGCCCAGCCTGACGATGCCGGGGGGCGCCAGCCTTCTGGTGATCGGCATGGACGGGCTGCCGATCCTGAAGGTCACGCCCGATGGACGGGTCCTGGCCTCGACGGCACCGGACTGGCTGGCGCGGGTGACCGCCGCCGCGGTGTCGGGGATCCACCGGATCCCGGGGCCCGAGGGATCGACGATGACGGTGGCCTCGGTGGTGCCGGGGGATTACGGGCGCAGCATCGGCATCATCATTCCAGTCGACCCCACCGCCAGTCCCGCCAGCCTGCCCCGGCTGTCATCGCCCGGGCTGATCCAGGCCTGTGCGCTGGCGCTGTCGCTGGTGCTGCTGATCCTGACCATGTGGAACGCCGCGGCATCGCCGGCCACCAGCGCCACTGCCCGGCCGGTGATGCAACCGATCCCGCCGGCACCACCCCCGCCGGCGCCGGCGACGGCATCGGCGCCACAGCGGGGCAGCGCCGCCGACGGGGTGCAGGCCAGGCTGATCGCGCGCATCCTGCACAAGCTGAACAACGCCCT
>CAYZKM010000122.1:0-3772 GCA_964478525.1 uncultured Bifidobacterium sp. | reverse complement strand
GGCAATTTCGACCTGCTGGCGCGGCTGCACGGCCGGCCGAACGGCCCGGACGCAGATGACGGCCCGCGCATCGCCCGTTTCCTGGGGCGCGCCGGCACCGGCGTTTCGGATGCGGCAAGCCTGTCCAGAAGCCTGCAGGCCATCACCCGCCCGCCCGATCACACTACCCGCCCGACCGATATGAACGAGCTGATCCATCGCGGCCTGGTCCTGTTGCAGGGCACCGATGTGACGACCGACCTCGCCTCTGGTCTGTGGCCGGCGATGGTCGCCCCGATGCAGGCCGAGGCGGCGCTGCTGCGCCTGTGCCTGGATGCGCGGGACCTGGTGACGCCGGGTGCCCCGCTGATCATCGATTCCAGCAACGTCGACGGCGCCGGCCAGGGCCAGGTGACGATCAGCCTGACCTTCTTCTCGGATGGTGGCGTCCCCCCCGTGGAGTGGGACCCGCCGACCGCGCTGGCCGCGCAGTTCGGCCCCGATGCGACGGCGACGGTGCATGAGCGCGACGGCATGATGCGCATCATCGTGACCCTGCCGGCCATGGCGCCGCCCGACCAGGTGGCCGGTGGCCGGACCGAGGGCGGCAGGCGCGCGGTCGTGCTGCTGGTCGACGATGACCAGGCGGTGCGGCAGGTGACGGCCGAGATGCTGGCCGCGCTGTCGTGCGACGTTCTGGAGGCCGAACATGGCGAGGCCGCGCTGCGCCTGTGCGCAGGCATGCGGCATTGGCCGGACCTGGCGCTGCTGGACTACCACATGCCCGGCATGAAGGGGCTGGAACTGGCCGGACGGCTGCGTGCCCTGGGCATGGCGACGCCGATGGTCCTGGTGACCGGCTATGCCGAGCACGCGGAAGATGCGCTGCGCGATGGCAGGCTGGACGGGATCCTGCACAAGCCCTTCGCGATCGAGCAGCTTCGCCGCCTTGTCGTCACCATTCTGCCCGCCGGCCCGCACGACGGCGGGCGCGCCGGCGTGGCGGGCGCGCAACCCATCATGCAGCTGGGCACGACCCACAGGTCGGCGGAATGACCCAGATCAAGGAATCGCCGCCCGCTCCGTGCGCACACTGATACAGGACACGAGCCCGCATTGCTGCATGGGAGGCCTGAGATGGCGCTGAAGGATATCCTGGTTCACCTGGACGCCGGCGCGCGCAGCGCGACCCGTCTTGCCACCGCCGCCGCCCTGGCCCGCCGCCATGGCGCCCGCCTGACCGGCCTGTTCGTCGTGGACGTTCCGGAATCGGCGTTCTTCTACGGCGGCGCGGTACCCTATGCGACCGCCGGGATCGACCTGGTGGCGCAGACCCGCGGCGAGATCATCGCCACGTCGCAGCCGGTCGAGGCGCAGTTCAAGGAACTGCTCGCCCGCGAGGGGCTGGAAGGCGAATGGCGCCTGTACGAGGGCCGGTCCGCCCAGATCGTCGCGTTGCACGCCCGCTATGCGGACCTGACGGTGGTGGGCCAGCCGAACGCGCCCGACACCGACAACAGCGACGACGTCGTGGTGACCACCCTGATGTCGTCGGGCCGCCCGGTGCTGATCGTGCCCTATGTCGGGTCCTATGCGACCGCGGGGGAGCACGTCCTGGTCGCCTGGAACGCCAGCCGCGAGGCCACGCGCGCGATCAATGACGCGATGCCGATCCTGCGGGCGGCGTCGAAGGTCACGGTGCTGGCGATCAACCCCCGTCACGGCATCCATGGCCATGGCGATGTGCCGGCGGCCGATATCGCGCTGCACCTGGCGCGCCACGGGGTGAAGGCCGAGGCGGCGCACACCGTGTCGGGCAACATCCCGGATGGAGAGACGCTGCTGTCCTATGCCGCCGATGTCAGCGCCGACATGATCGTCGCCGGCGGCTACGGCCATTCCCGCGCGCGGGAACTGGTATTCGGCGGCGTGACCCAGACCCTGCTGCGGGAGATGACGGTGCCGATCGTGCTGTCGCACTGACGGCGGGACGCGGCGCCCAGGGGCGTGGCCGGGGGGAGTGGCGGGGGGCATGACGGATGGCGGTCTGGTCGCTTGATCCAGACGCCGGTCCGAGCTCCCGCGCCGTGATCGTGCCCTACCAGACGAAGCGCGGCAGGGTGGCGACCGGGGACAGCCCCGCCTCCCGCGCCGCCGCCTCGGCCTTGGCCCGGTCGAAACCGCCCTTGCCGTCGCCGAGGGCCTCGCCATGGATGCCGTCCAGCACCCAGCAGGATGCCAGCCCGACCCGGGTGGCGCCGGGAATGTCGGTGTGCAGCGAATCGCCCACGGCCAGCACGCGGTCGGCGGGCAGCGCCAGCTGTTCCAGCACCGGCCGATAGATCGCGGGATCAGGCTTGCCCACCGCGCGGCTCTCGCCCCCCAGCTCATGATAGCGCTCGGCCAGCGACCCGGCGCACAGCACGCGGACGCCACCGCGGATCACCACCAGGTCGGGGTTGCCGCAGATCATCTTCAGCCGGAACTTCGCGCATTCCTGCAGGATCGGCTCGAATTCCGCGATGTCCGAGGGGTTGCGGTGATCGTCGGGGCCGGTGTTCAGCACGAAATCGGCCTCGGCCGGGGTGGCGACCTCGGTCAGCGGCAGCCCGGCCAGCACCGGCTTGTCGCGTTCCGGCCCCAGGTGGAAGACCTTCCGCCCCAGGCCCGCCCACCAGTCGTCGGGCGGGGATTGCAGGCTGCGGCGCACCGCCTCGCCGCTGGTCAGGATGTCGGTATACAGGTCGTCGGCGATGCCCATCCGACGCATCATCGTCCGCACGGCATCATTCGGGCGCGGCACGTTCGACAGCAGCAAGGTGCGCTTGCCGGCACGCTTCAGCTGTCCCAGCGTGTCGACCGCGTGCGGGAAGGCGTTCACCCCGTCATGGATCACGCCCCACAGGTCCAGCACGAATCCGTCATACCGATCCGCCAGGGGCGCGAAGCCCGAGAGATGTTCCATTCAGCCATGTCCTGACAGATTGGCGGATGCGGTGCCGACCGCGTCCTCGATGCGGGCGAATCCGGCCTCGCGCAATGCGACCGCCAGTTCCCGCTTCAGCCGCGGGATCAGCGCCGGGCCGCGATAGGCGAAGCCGGTGTACAGCTGGACCAGCGAGGCGCCGGCCCGGATCTTCAGCAGCGCGTCCTGCCCGTTGAACACCCCGCCCGTGCCGATCAGCACCAGCCGCCCGCGCGCCAGCAGATAGGCCCGCGCCAGCATGGTCGTCGACAGGGTGAACAGCGGCTGCCCCGACAGCCCGCCGCCCTGCTTGGCCTGCGCCGACCGCAGCCCGGCGGGGCGAGAGATGGTGGTGTTGCCGACGATCAGGCCCTGCACACCCTCGGCCACGCAGGTCTCGACCACCGCGGCCAGCCCTTCCTCGGCCAGGTCGGGCGCGACCTTGACCAGGATCGGCGGCTTGTCGGGCACGGCGGCGACGGCGCGCAGGATTTCCCGCAGCCGTTCCTCGCCCTGCAGGTCGCGCAGGCCCGGGGTGTTCGGCGACGAGACATTGATCACGACATAATCCGCCAGCGGTCCGACGGCGGCGATCAGGGCGGGGTAGTCGCGGGCGGGGTCGGCGCCATCCTTGTTGATGCCGACATTGGCGCCCAGCGGGACCGGGCGGTCGCGATACTGCGCCAGGTTGCGCCGGTACAGTTCCAGCCCGCCATTGTTGAACCCCATGCGGTTGATCACCGCATTGTCGGGCTCCAGCCGGAACAGGCGGGGGCGCGGATTGCCGGCCTGCGGGCGGGGGGTGACGGTGCCGGTTTCGACGAAGCC
>CAYZKM010000121.1:0-10509 GCA_964478525.1 uncultured Bifidobacterium sp. | reverse complement strand
GGGCCGTCGCGGCCGCCGTCACCGTGCCGCAAGGCTTCGACGACCAGGGCGCCCCAAAGGAAGGCCCGGGCACGCCCGCCAGCCAGTTCCGCTCCCCGTTCCCGAACGACATCGCGGCGCGGGCCGGCAATAACGGCGCCCTGCCGCCGGACCTGTCGCTGATCGTCAACGCCCGCGAGGGTGAGGCGAATTACGTCTATGCCATCCTGACGGGCTATGCCGAACCGCCGGCCAGCTTCAAGCTGCAGGACGGGATGAACTTCAACAGGTTCTTCCCCGGCCATCAGATCGCGATGCCCAAGCCGCTCAGCGACGGTCAGGTCACCTATGCCGATGGCACGACCGCCAGCGTCGAGCAGATGGCGCGCGACGTGACCACCTTCCTGGCCTGGGCGTCGAACCCGGAACTGGCGGAACGCAAGCAGATGGGCGTGCGCGTGATCCTGTTCCTGATCCTGATGACCGGCGTCACCTACGCGGTGAAGCGCAAGGTGTGGGCCAACGTCCACTGAACCCGAGGGTCCGATGACTGGTTCTGGTCAAACACCGGTCGAGCCAGTCATCGGTATCGTCGGCGGTTCCGGCCTGTATGATATCGACGGCCTGCAGGACAAGGTCTGGAAATCCATCCAGACCCCCTGGGGCAGTCCGTCGGACGAATTGCTGTTCGGAACGCTGGGCGGGGTAAAATGCGTGTTCCTGCCGCGCCATGGCCGTGGCCACAGGATCTCCCCCACACATCTGAACTATCGTGCCAATATCGATGCGCTGAAGCAGGCGGGGGTGACCGACATCATCTCCCTGTCCGCGGTCGGCAGCCTGAAGGCAGAGCTTCCCCCGGGCCATTTCGTGATCGTCGACCAGTTCATCGATCGTAGTTTCGCCCGTGAAAAGAGCTTCTTCGGCGAGGGCATCGTCGCCCATGTCTCGATGGCCAACCCGGTGTGCGCCCGGCTTGGGGACCATCTGCATGCGGCCTGCACCGAACTGGGGCTGCCGGTCACCCGGGGCGGCACCTACATGGTGATGGAAGGCCCGCAATTCTCCACCAGGGCGGAAAGCGAGCTGTACCGGTCCTGGGGCTGCAGCGTCATCGGCATGACCAACATGCCCGAGGCCAAGCTCGCCCGCGAGGCCGAGATCTGCTACGCGACCGTGGCGATGGTCACCGACTATGATTGCTGGCACCCCGACCATGACCATGTGACGGTCGACGCCGTGGTGAAGGTTCTGATCGCGAACGCCGACAAGGCCCGGTCCGTCGTGCGCCATGTCGTCCCCGGCATCGGCCAGGCACGCCCGTTGTGCTTCGCCGGGTGCGACCGCGCGCTGGACAACGCCGTCATCACCGGCCCCGACATGCGCAATCCCGACCTGGCCGGGATGCTCGCCACGATCGCCGGCCGGGTCCTGTAGCGCGCCACCTATTCAGGATGCGTGACTTGGGCCTCGGCTGCCCGGTATAACCGCCGGGCGTTCCGGCTCGTTCTCCTCGGCACAAGGGCTTCCCGCATGCTTGACCTGGCAGGGATCTTGTTCAGCTCGATCATGATGTTCATCGTGATCCTGCGCGCCGTGCAACTGGACCGCACGAAGCCGTGGTTCGAAGGACCCAAGGCCAGCACGCCACCGGTGTCCGATACCCCCAAGGCACGGATCCGGACAGGCCATGGCGAGGCTGACGGAAGGCTCGGCGGCAGGTGACCGCCACGCGCGCCGTCCAGACACCGAGGGGCCCCGGGCATGCTGCGTAGCCTTTGGCTGCTGGGCCTTTATGTCGCGTTCCTCGTGCTTGGTGTCGCCGCGCCGTTCGTGATGTGCCTGGGCTATGTCTGGGTCGATACATTCCGGCCGCAGGAAGTCGCCTATATCATCCTGAACCAGATGCCGGTCGCCCTGATCATGGGCCTGGCGGCGTTCGGCTCCTACTTCCTGATGGATCGGCGGGCGCCGCCACCGCTGACCATGACCAGCGTCCTGCATGTCACGATGGCGATCTGGTCGACCCTGACCCTGGTCTGGGCCGTCGCCCCCGATGGCGCGTGGGAAAAGTGGGACTGGGCGTTCAAGACCCTGGTGTTCTCCGCGTTCGTTCCGCTCGTGATCCGTTCCCGCGTGCAGATCGAGGCATTTGCGCAGACCTATCTGCTGTCCATGGCGGCCAATTTCGTGCCGTTCGGCGCCAAGGTGCTCGTGTCGGGCGGCGGCTATGGCACCAATCTCGGCCTGCAACAGGGCAACACCGGATTTGCCGAGGGCGGGCTGCTGTCCACGGCCTGTCTGATGGCCATCCCGCTGGCGCTGTTCCTGGCACGCAATACGCAACTGATGCCGAAGTCGAAATTCGTCCCGCTGGCCTATTGGGGAATCGCCGGGCTTGCCCTCGCCACCGCGATCGGCACCTATCAGCGCAGCGCCCTGATCGGCCTTGCCGCGATGGCAGTGTTCATGGTCCTGCGGTCGAAGCACAAGCTGACATACACCGTGGTCGGCGCCATTGTCGCGGTCATCCTGGCCTTTGCCACCTCGTCACGGTGGTCCGAGCGTATCGCCACGATCGGTGAGTACCAGACCGAAACATCCGCCTATACCCGCATCCTGGTCTGGCGCTGGACGCTGGATTTCTCATTCTCGCATCCGCTGGGCGGGGCGTTCCAGTCCTACCTCGTCAACAGCATCACGCTGCCGCCGGACGCGGCCAATCCAGGCGGGTACATCCAGTTCGGCCGTGCCTTCCACAGCATCTATTTCGAGATGCTGGGCGAGCAGGGCTGGCCCGGGCTGTTCATGTTCTTCACCATCGCCATCACGACGCTGGTGGCTCTGTTCAGGATTTCCCGTCGCACCCGCAAGATCCCCGAGCTTGAATGGTGCGCCGACTTCGCCGTGGCAATCCAGTCCGGGCTGATCGCATTCCTGACGGCGGGTGCCTTCGTCGGCATCGTCTTCCAGCCCATGTTCTGGTACTTCATTGCGATGGGCGTTTCCCTGCGCGCCTATGTCTGGCGCGTGGAGCGGCTGAACCTCGCCCCCAAGCCCGGCTGGCGCGAACGCGCCCAGGCCAGTCAGCAAGGACGCCCGGCCTATCGGCCCGGTCGGCCCCTGCCCGCCCCCGCCCATTCCGGGCGCCGCGGCGTGGCGGGCCGGTCCGCCCCGTGAATGCCGCCAGGCTCGCCGTGACGCGGCGAGCCTGGCCTTTGGGCTTCAGCCAAGCAGCCTGGCGAAGAAATCCATCGTCCGCTGCTGCGCCAGCTCGTAGTCGGGCTTGCTGAAGCTGCCGCGCTCGTCGCAGCCGAAGCCGTGCTGCGCGCCCATATACACATAGGTCTCGGCCTTCGGCTGCGCCGCCTTCACCGCCTCGACATCCGTCATCGGGATCGAGGCATCCTTCTCGCCGAAGTGGAACTGCACCGGGCAGGACGCGCGCTCGTCTTTCGTGCCGGCCACGCCACCGCCATACCAGGACGAGGCAGCCGTGAACTTCGTCGAGCGGGTCGAACCCCACCAGGCCACCGTCCCGCCAAAGCAATAGCCGACGATCCCCAGCTTCTTGCCCGCCAGATGCGCGGCGGCGGCGTCCACGTCCAGCATGACCTGGGCGTCGCTCAGCTTCATGCGATAGTCGCGGCCCTTGCTGATGTCGTCGGCCGTATAGCCCAGCTCGACATTGCGCTCGGTGCGGTCGAACAGCGCGGGGGCGACGACGGCATAGCCCGCCGCGGCGAACCGGTCCGCCATGTCGCGCATGTGGTGGTTCACGCCGAAGATTTCCTGGATCACGACGATGCCCTTCGTCGCATTCTCGGGCCCGGCGACGTAGGCCGAGAATATGTGGCCGTCGGCGGCCGTCAGGTTGACTGTCTTGCCCATGGCATCCCTCCCATCGATCGGCGCTGGCCAGGGCCGCCGGGATGGACGGGCTGCCGCGCGCGGCACGCTCTGTCGCATGAAACCGCCGGCCCGCCAAATCGCGGCTTCAGCGCCCGCGGCGTGACGCCATGGGCACGATGTTCCAGGTCGGGTTGGCCATGTAGTCGCCCTGACTCAGACCCGGGCCATTGGCGTTCAGCCAGGCATAGGCCCGCTCCGCATCGCGCGAGCCGGTGACAGAGACCATCCCCGCGAGCACGCCGCGGGCGGCCTGCACATAGGCGCGGTCGTCATTGGACCAGTCGCGGGAATCCTTGGCGAACCCGTTCCTGATGGTCGCTGCCTCGACGTCTCGCCACGTCATGAACGGGGCTTCGGGCGAGGCCTGGAAGACGATCATCCGGTACGCGGTCGCGTTGTTGGGGCGGAACCCGCGATCGGCGGCCAGGAACCGTCCCGCCAGGTAGTGCGACATCCATTCCACGACCTCTCGCGCGCCATCCACCTTGCGGGTGGCGGACAGGATCAGCGTGCTGGCCAGGAAATCCTGCATCCAGGGCGCGGTGGCCCCGCCGCCGGTGCCGGCGCCATCCGTGTCGGGCACCCAGCCATAGGCCTCGCCCTTCGAATACGTCCTGGTGTCGGCCAGCATGAAATCGATGTTGTTGCGCAGCACGCGCTGGAAATACGGGCGCATGGGCGCGCTGTCAGGCGCGATGAACACCACCGCGTCAATCGCCCGCAGCGCCCATGCCCGGCCGCGCACCTGCTCGACATGGCTGACGACCAGGGCCCGGTCGTCCTGGCGCGAGGTCGGCCAGATCGCAATGATCGCCGCCGCCGCCTGCGCCTCCAGCTGGTCATAGCGATACCGCAGCCCGGTCAGGATATACGGCACATAGGACAGGTCCGGCTGATGGGCATTGTCCGGCGCCCACCCGGAATGCTCGTGGTCGACCGGTTGGGTGAAGCCCTTGGTGTCCCACTGCCCGCCGCGGCCGTCGGACCATAGCTTCGGATACTTCGTGGCGGTGACATAGGTTCCGCCCTGCTGCTCGAAGAAGTGCCATGGGATGCTGCCGGCGGCGTCGGCCTGCGCCAGGGCATAGCGCGCCGCGGCCGGGTGCTGTGTCACCAGCCAGGCGGTGTTCGCCAGGGTGGTCGCGCCGATGTCGGGACGACCGCCGGTCATGCCCATGTATTGCGCGAGCCCGGCATTGCCCAGGATATCAAAGCCCGCGCCCGTCATCGATTGCGCCTGCTGTTGCAGCAGCGCGGCCGCCACGCCGGTCGAGGTATCGTAGTTCTGGATCGCCCCCGCGCGGGCCAGGGCCGGCACATCGTGCACCACATTGGCCGGCGGGGCGCCGTTGCTCCACGCCTCCAGGTGCCAGGTCTGGTACTGGAAGTGCCGCAGCCCGGCCTTCTGCAGCAGGGTCCGGCCCTTGGACCGGATCGCCACGTCATAGACCAGGGCACCGCCCGCCGGCTGCATCGCCAGATCGTTGTTGAGCTGCACATCGGTCATGACCGACCCGTCGGCATAGGCGCGGATATCGGCGACCAGGCGCAACGACCCGGTGACCGGAACGGCGATGCGGCCCTCGGTCGCGATCGGCCCGCGCAGCCAGTACGACACCCGCCCGTCCTTCAGCGCCTGCGCCAGCAGGCTGCCCAGGTCGAAACGATGCCGTTCCCCGCCGCTGACGGCCAGCTCGACCGTCATGTCGTACTGGCCGGCCAACCCCCCCAGGTCGACCGCCGGGCGGGCACCATCCGGCGCGGTCCGGACCAGCATTGCGTCGGTCGTGCCATCGACCGTGACGCTGACGATCCCCATGCGGGCCGACCCGTCGGGATAGGTGGTCTTGACGTCCATCTGGGTCGGCAGCCGAGCCCCGCCGGCGCGAGCCGTCACCGTCCGCCCCGCGGGCACGGCGCCGGCCTCGAACACCTGGCCGAAGGTGACGGATCGCCGCCGCAGATCGCCGGTGGCCTCGATCTTCACGCCGACGACGTCATCCGGGGCCGTGGGTTGCGCCACCGTCGGCAGGTGCACCGCGGCGCCGGATATCGGGGGCGCGGCGGCCGGTTGCGCGTTGGCCGTACTGACCAGGCGCGGCGCGGGCATCGCGTCGACCGCAACCCCGGCGGCGCGGGCCTCCTTGATCCCGACCCGCACGGGCAGGTCGCATCCTGCCAGTGTCAGGATGGCGATACCGGCGCAGGCCAGGCCGCGCCATATGCGCGCGCTCATGGACGCGCGAAGCGTGCGAAGGAACCGGCGAGGATCTCATAGATCGGCCGCTTGAACGGCACCGCCATGGCCGGCAGTTCGGCCAGGTCGGCCCAGCGCCAGGCATCGAACTCGGGATGCGGATCGAGGTCCAGGCGGATGTCGCTGTCCTGTCCGGTGAAGCGCAGCGCGAACCAGCGCTGGCGCTGCCCGCGATACCGCCCCCGCAGTGCCACGCCGATCAGGTGCGGTGGCAGGTCATAGGTCAGCCATTCCGGGTGCTCGCCGATGATGTCCGCCCGGTCGGTGCCGATCTCCTCGGCCAGTTCGCGCAGCACGGCCCCGCGCGGGTCCTCGCCCTCGTCGATGCCTCCCTGCGGCAATTGCCAGCCGCCGGCGGGACCCTCGGCATTGGGCATGTCCGCCCGCCGAGCAACGAAGATCTGGCCGAGGGTGTTGAACAGGGCGGCGCCGACATTGGGACGATAGGGCAGGGTGGTCATTTCGCGGCTCCCGTCGAAGGTGGTGGCAGCACCAGCGCTGTGACCGGGGCCAGGATCAGGCCCTTGCTCATCAGGCTGTTTGACCAGGCGGCGATCCGTTCGATCGTCAGTGGGCGAGGCACGGTCGCCATCCCCAGGGCACTGCCCCGGTCCAATGCCAGGTGGCTCAGCACCTCCAGCTTCGCTTCGATATCTTCGCGGTTCGCCGCCTCGTCAATGATCACATCGATCGTGCGCCCCCAGATCCCCGCGGGTTGGGCCTGGCCGATCCGCGCATCCACGAACACCAGGCCGCGCGCGTCCAGCTCGTGAAGAACCATCGCCATCTGGTCCGGCAGGCCCGAGAACCGCTCTCCCCGCATCGTGGAGAACGCGTTCGTCGCCCCGGCATAGCCGCCAAGGCGCGACATGGCCCAATGCAGGCGCTCGGTGTTCCGTTCGGGTGGCAGGTTGGTCATCAGCGCTTGCGGGCCCGGGTCGTTCAGTGGGAACTCGACCGGCTCCATCGGGATCGACAGCAGGTATTCGTGCCCGGCAAGGCGCATGGCCGACAGCAGCTTGTCCAGGTTCGCGGTGGAGGGTGAAATCGCGAACGTGATCCCGCCGGGCAGGTTGCGCGCGGCGGCCAGGCTGTCTGCTTCGTTCATCCCGATCCCGCCCAGGATCAGGCCGACCCGCGCGCGGATCGAAGTCCTGTCGAACCCGGCGGCATAGACCGATGACGGCCGGCGTCCGTCGGCCGAGACCCGGGGCAGCATGTCGTCACGCGCGGAAGGCGAGGCTTCCAGCAGCGCCGGATCGGGGTCGGCGATCGGTCCGGGCGTATCGCGGCCCGGCCGTTCGGCCGTTGCCGGCCCAGCGGCGGGCCTGGCGGCGGGCGGGTCAGCCGGCCTGGCGGCCGCCGGCGTGGTGCCGGGCTTGTGCTCGGCTGCCGCCGCCACGACCGGCTTCGCCTGCTCCGGCGGCCCCATCATGGTCAGCGCCGCAACGCCGAGCGCGGCGATCGCGACGATCAGGATCCAGAACCGCGCCAGCCCGCGCCACCCACCGAAGAAGCCCGAGCCGCCGTGATCGATGTTCATGTCGCGGCGGCTCTGCCCCTGGCGCCCGGGCTAGCGCGCTTTCCGGCTGACCGTAAACGGTCAGCGCGCGCTATCTTATTGTTTGATCGCATGATTTACCCGCTGCCACGGTTCCGCTCAGCGTGATCATGCGCTAGTTGGCCGTAGGGGGTTTCTGTGCTGCCATCGCGGCGACCAGCTTCAGCGCCTGTTGCAGCTGGAAATCGGTCTCGGTCGGCTTGGCGGGGTCGAATTTCGGGAAGCCTTCGGGCGGCTTGTCCGGAATCTCGGTGGCGACCGGCGGGATGTCGCTGCGCGGCGGCAGGGGCAGCGACCCCGTCCCACCCTGATTGCTCAGCACATTGTTCAGGTCCGCCTCCCGCTCGGCGCCGAACCGGACGGGCTCTTCGCGGGTTTCCGCGACCACGACGTCGGGTGTGATGCCCAGCGCCTGGATCGAGCGGCCCGATGGCGTGTAGTACCGCGCCGTGGTCAGCCGCATCGCCCCGTTGCCGGGCAGCGGGATCACGGTCTGCACCGACCCCTTGCCGAACGAGCGTGTGCCCAGAAGGATCGCGCGATGGTGATCCTGCAGCGCGCCGGCCACGATCTCGGACGCCGAGGCGGACCCGCCATTGATCAGCACGACCAGGGGCGCGCCCTGCAGCAGGTCGCCGCCCTTCGAGTCCCAGCGCTGGCTGTCCTCGGCATGGCGGGCGCGGGTCGATACGATCTCTCCCCGGCTGATGAAGTCCGACGAGACGGCGACCGCCTGGTCCAGCAGCCCGCCCGGATTGTTGCGCAGGTCCAGCACCAGGCCCTTCAGCTTGCCGCCCGCCTGCTTCGACAGATTGCGGATGGCCTGCTTGATGCCGGCGTCAGCCTGTTCGGTGAACTGCGACAGGCGGATATAGCCGATGCCGTCCGCTTCCAGGCGCGACTTCACGACCTGGATGTGGATGGTCTCCCGGATCAGGGACACCTCGATGGGCTTGTCGACGTTCTGGCGCTTGATCGTCAGCACGATCTTGGAGTTGGGCGGACCGCGCATCCGCTCCACCGCCTCGTTCAGGCTCAGCCCCAGCACGGTCTTGCCGTCCAGCGCGGTGATGATGTCGCCCGACTTGATGCCGGCGCGGAAAGCCGGGGTATCGTCGATTGGCGAGACGACGCGGATCAGGCCCTTCTCCTCGGTCACCTCGATGCCGAGGCCGCCGAACTCGCCCTTCGTCTGGACCTGCATGTCCTTGAACGCCTTGGCGTTCAGATAGGAGCTGTGCGCGTCCAGCCCGGTCAGCATGCCGTTGATGGCGTTTTCCAGAAGCTGCCGGTCGTTCGGGCTGTCGACATATTCCGCCCGCACACGCTCGACGACGTCGCCGAACACTTTCAGCAGCTGATAGATCTCGGTCCGCGGACTGTCCTGCGCGACCGCGCGGCCCAGTACCGTGACGGTCGGCGCGGCGACGACGCCCACCATGAACGCCACACCGAGCAGAAGACCATTGCGAAGACGTGGCTTGCGCAAACCCATGCGGAATGCCCCTATGACGCCGCTGCACCCGGGGCGGGGCGGCGTGCTGGATGATCGCCCCGACCGGAGCGCGACAATTGGCCATCTTTTCGCGCGCGAGAAGGCCTGGCGTCCAGTATTGATTTTTTCATCCGCCGGACAGATGGCCGACAGGCCGGCTCAGCCGGCGGACCGCAGCCAGGGCGCCGGGTTCACCGGCTGGCCGTCCTGTCGCAGCTCCACATACAATGATGGCCGCCGCCCGGCCGAGCCGGGGTCCCAGTTCGGCATCACCCCGATGGGTTCCCCCGCGCTGACCGGCTGGCCCGCCCGCACGTCCAGCCGGTCGAACCCGGCCAGGACCATATGGAACCCGCCGCCGCAATCGACGATCAGCAGCAGGCCATAGCTGCGGAACTTGTCCGCGAACACGGCTCGCCCGCCGCAGGGCGCCACCACGCGGGCGGATGGCGGCGCCTGGTAGGACACACCGCTGGCCGGTCCCGCCTCGGTGGTTTCGCCCCAGGCGCGGACCACCCGCCCGGCCACCGGTGCGATCAGCTGCGCCTTGGCCCTGGTGTTCGGTGCGATGGTGCCCGGCCCGGTGGGGCGCGCCATGGCCACTTCCTTCTGGCGCGCGGCCTCGGCTTCCTCGGCCTTGCGGCGGCGTTCGGCGCGCGCCGCTTCCTCCCGCGCGCGGGCTTCCTCCAGCTTGCGCTGGGCTTCCAGGGCGGCCAGGGCCGCGCGCAGGTTGTCGGCCCGGGCGGCTTCGGCGGCGGCGCGCCGGGCGGCGGCATCGGCCTCGCCCTCGGCTTGCTGGCGCAGGGCCTGGGCGCTGGCGATCTGACGGTCCAGCGCCGCCGCCTGGGCCGCCTGCGCGGCGAGCAGGCTTTGGTATTTCGGTGATTCCGCCTGGATCGCCCGGGTTGCCTCGTCCAGCGCCGCCTGGTCGCGTCGCAGCGCCTCGGCCTCGACCTCAAGCTGGCGCGACAGGCCTTGCAGCACCAGCACGCCGCGCAGGCGCTGTTCCGGATCGGCCGGGATCGCCAGCAGGGTTTCCGCCGGGAACAGCGACAGGCGCTGGATCAGCGGCAGCAGCGGCTGCATTGCCTCGGCGCGCTCTGCCATCCGCCGTTCGGCGTCCCGCTTGCGCTCGTTCAGCGAGTCCAGCCTGGCGGCGGCTTCGGCGGTCAGGCCCTCGGCCTCGCGCAGCCTGGCCGCGGTCGCGACCCGTTCGGCGCTGAGTTTCAGCTCCTCGGCCGCGGCGCGTTCGGCCCGGGCGGCAGCCTCCCGTCGCGCGGCGAGTTCGGCGGCGCGGGCCTTTTC
>CAYZKM010000120.1:0-10531 GCA_964478525.1 uncultured Bifidobacterium sp. | reverse complement strand
TAGAAGATGTTGACCTTGTGCTTGTCCACGACCTGCCAGAAGCGGCTGCTGTCGGGGTAGTTGGGCACACCCTCGAACATCAGGGTGGTGGCGCCGTTCGCGAGCGGGCCGTACAGGATGTAGGTGTGCCCGGTCACCCAGCCCACGTCGGCGGTGCACCAGTAGATGTCGCCGGGCTTGTAGTTGAACACCAGCTCGTGCGTGTAGCTCGACCAGACCATATAGCCGCCGGTCGTGTGCAGCACGCCCTTCGGCTTGCCGGTGCTGCCCGAGGTATACAGGATGAACAGCGGGTCCTCGGCCGACAGCTCGGCTGGCGGGCAGACCGGGGATGCGGCGGCGCACAGCGTGGCGAAGTCATGGTCGCGGCCGGCGACCATCGGCACCTTGGCGCCGGTCACCTTTACCACGATCACGTCCTTGATCGACGGGCAGGATTGCAGCGCGGCGTCGGCATTGGCCTTCAGCGGTACCCCGCGCCCGCCGCGCCTGCCCTCGTCGGCGGTGATCAGCAGGTTGGAGTCGCAATCCTGGATGCGGTTGGCCAGGCTGTCGGGGGAGAACCCGCCGAACACCACGGAATGGACGGCGCCGATGCGCGCGCAGGCCAGCATCGCCGCCGCCGCTTCCGGCACCATCGGCAGATAGATCGTGACCCTGTCGCCCTTCTTCACGCCCAGCCCGGTCATGGCATTGGCCAGGCGGCAGACCTGCTCGTGCAGTTCGCGATAGGTGACGTGGCGGCTGTCGTTGGGGTTGTCGCCTTCCCAGATGATCGCCGTCTGCTCGCCGCGCGTCGCCAGGTGCCGGTCCAGGCAGGATGCCGAGGCGTTCAGCGTGCCGTCCTCGAACCATTTGATCGAGACATCGCCGTCGAACGAGGTGTTCTTGATCTTCGTCGGGGCCTTCATCCAGGCGATCCGCTGCGCTTCCTTGCGCCAGAACGCTTCGGGGTCCTGGGCGGCCGCGTCGTACAGGGCGCGGTACTGCGCCGCGTCGACATGGGCGCTGGCGGCGAATTCCGGCAGGACCGGAAAGACCTGGCCAGCCTGGGGGGCGTTGTCTGCCATGGGGCGTGTTCCTCGCGTCGCTGTTGCTAGAGCGCTTTCCGGCTGACCGTAACCGGTCCGCGCGCCCTATCTCGTTGTTTCATCGCATGATCGACACGCTGCCACGATTCCGCTCAGCGTGATCATGCTCTAGATCCCGGCGTCCTTGGGGACGTAGATAATGCCATCCTTGATTTCGGTCACCACGGGTTCAAGGAAATCGCCGCGGCACGGGCCGCGCAGGCACTCCCCGGTCGTGATGGCAAACGCCGCGCCATGGGTGGCGCAGATGATGAACTGCCCGTCCGAGGACATGAACCGGTCAGGCGTCCAGTCCAGCGGCGTGCCGATATGGGGGCAGGAGTTCACATAGACATGCACGCGGTCGCCCTGCCGCACCGCGACCAGGCCGGTGAACCCGCCGGGTGCCGCGGCAAACCCCTTGCCCTGCCCGTCCGGGATGTCGTCGATGCGGCACAGCGCGCGCAGTTCGTCGGGGATCAGCGTTTCCATTTTCCCATCCGGCTGAGCAGTTTCCAATGGTCGGGGGCGATCGGCATCACCGACAGGCGCGATTGCCGGATCAACGGGATGTCGGCCAGGGCCGGTTCGGCCTTGATCGCCACCAGGGTCACCGGGACCGGCACCGCGGACACCGCCTTCATGTCCACCGCCACCCAGTCGCCCTTCTCGGCCGTCGGGTCGGGATAGGCTTCCCGCACCACCTCCACCACGCCGACGATCTCCTTGCCGATGTTGGAATGGTAGAAGAACGCGAGATCGCCGGTCCTCATGGCCTTCAGGTTCAGCTTGGCGGTGTGGTTGCGCACGCCCGTCCACGGCTCGACCCCGTTGGCGACCTGCTGGTCCCACGAGAATGCGTCGGGTTCGGACTTCACGAGCCAGTATTGCGGCATGGTCTTGGCCTGTCGGGGCAGAGGGTCGGGCCTGGGATAGCACGGCTCGCCAGCGCGGCGAATGGGGGGCGGGTCAACCCAGGTCGAACCTCGGCCGATGGCTCCGAAGCCCGGAAGCTGCCGGGTGTCTCCCCCGCGGGCCGGTGTCAGCCGGCCTCGGCCGTGGCCGGGACCGGCGCCTCGGTCCCGCCACCCAGCACGGTCTCGTACACATCCAGGGTCGCTTCCTGCATCGCCCGCACCGTCGGCACCGACGCCCGCGCTTGCGCCCCGATCGCCCGCCGCTGTTCCGCCGTCAGGTCCAGCACGCGGCGGATCGCCGCAGCCAGGGCTTCGGGATCGCCGGGCTTCACGCGCCAGCCGGTCTCCCCGTCGCGCACGGTCTCCACCGGCCCGCCGAGGTCGGCGGCGATCACCGGGCGGGCCATGGCCTGCGCCTCGATCACCACGCGGCCGAACGCCTCGGGCTGCGTCGAGGCATGGATCACCACGTCCGACAGCATGAAGGCGGCGGCCATGTCGTCGCACTGCCCCACCATCCGCACCCGCTCCCCCAACCCCAGCCGTTCCGCCTGCCGGCGCAGCGCGGCCGAGTAGCGGTGGCGGCCCTGGTCCGACCCGACCAGCACGCAGCAGACATCGGCCCGGTCCAGCAGGGCCATCGCATCCAGCAGCACGCCATGGCCCTTCCAGGCGGTCAGGCGCCCGGGCAGCACGATGGTGGTGGCCCCGTCCGGCAGGCGCCAGTCCTTCACCAGCCTGGCGATCCGGTCGCCCGACACCCTGGCCGGATCGAACACCGCCGGATCGACGCCGCGCGGAATGATCCGGATGCGCGCCTCCGGCACGCCATGGCGTTCCTTCACCAGGTCGGCGATGAAGCGGCTGGCCGCGATCACGATCTCGCCCCTGGCCATCACCGCGTTATAGGCCCGCTTCAGCGGCAGGTCCTCGCCATACGTGCCGTGATGGGTGGTGATGAAATGCGTCCCGGTCCGCCGGCAGGCGAGCCAGGCGGACCACGCCGGCGCGCGCGAGCGGGCATGCACCACGGATACGCCGTGGGCCCGGATCAGCGCCTCCAGCCGGGCGGCGTTGCGCCAGATGGTGATGGGGTTGCGGGACTTCAGCGGCAGGGTGAAGTGCCGTCCGCCCGCCCGTTCGATCTGTCCCACCATCCGCCCGCCGGCGCTGGCCACCAACGCCACGCCCTCGGCGCCGGTGATGGCCTGCGTGATCTCCAGCGTGCTGCGCTCCACCCCGCCGGTCACCAGGGCGGGCAGGACCTGCAGGATCACCGGGGAAATCGCGGGCGACTCGGAACGCGGATGCATCCGGTCAGGATACCATGACCCGCGCCGCCGATCCCCCTCTCCTCACGATCAGGCTTGACCCGGCCACCGTCCCGGACCCAGACCTGTCCCCGACCAACCCATACCAGCCGGGGACAGCTGCCATGGAAACCACGGGACGCCTCGATCGCGGCGACGGCATCGAACTCGCCTGGGCCCGCACCCAGGGCAGCCAGCCGACCATCGTCTTCCTGCCCGGCTTCCGCAGCGACATGACCGGCGACAAGGCGACCGCCCTGGCCGCCTTCGCCGCCGCGCGCGGCCTGGCGATGCTGCGTTTCGACTATTCCGGCCATGGCGCCAGCGGCGGGCGGTTCACCGACGGCACCATCGGGGCATGGTCCCGCGACGCGCTGGCCGTGATCGATGCCCTGACCGCCGGGAAGCTGATCCTGGTCGGCTCCTCGATGGGCGGCTGGATCGCCCTGCTGACCGCGCTCGCCCGTCCCGACCGCGTCGCCGCCCTGGTCGGCATCGCCGCCGCCCCCGATTTCACCCAGCGCCTGATGTGGGACGCGATGGCCCCGCCCGAGCGCGAGACGCTGCTGCGCGACGGCATCCTGCACATACCCAGCCAGTACGGCGACCCCACGCCCATCACGCTCGGCCTGATCCGGGACGGGGCGAACCATCATGTCCTGACCGGGCAGATCGCCCTCGATTGCCCGATCCGGCTGCTGCATGGCCAGGCGGATCCGGACGTGCCGTGGGAGCTCGCGCTGACCATCGCCGGCCAGGCGCGGTCGAGCGATGTGGAGGTCGTGCTGGTCAAGGACGGCGACCACCGGCTGTCGCGGCCGAGCGACCTGGCGCTGCTATGCCGGACGGTCGCCGCGCTGGTCGGCCAGGATGGCGCGTAGCCCCTCGCGATAGGTCGGGTACAGCCACTCCAGCCCCAGCGCCGCCTTGGTCGCCGCACAGGCCACCTTGCGGTTCTCGGCCCAGAAGCTGCGGGCCATCGGGGTCATGGATGCCACGGCGGCGTCGAACGCGATCCCGGGCGGCGGCGCGATGCCCAGCAGGGCGGCTGCGTGCTGCGCCACGGCGGCGCTTTCGGCCGGGGCGTCATCGGTCAGGTTCAGCACCCGCGTGCCGGGCGGGCGGTCCTGGCGCATGGCGGCCAGGGTGGCGCGGGCGATGTCATCGCGATGGATGCGGCCGAACTGGTGGCCGGGCTTGATCAGGCGCCGGGCACGGCCGGCGCGCAGATCGTCGAGGACGGATCGGCCGGGGCCGTAGATGCCGGCCAGGCGCAGAAGGTCGACGGCGGCGTGGCCGGCCATGGCGCGCCACGCGGTCTCGGCGGCCAGGCGGCGATGGCCGCGATCCTGGGTGGGGGCGGGGGGCGTGTCCTCGGTCACCCAGCCGCCGTCGCGGTTGCCATAGACGACCGTGCTGGACAGATAGCCGATCCACCGCAGCCGGGGTGCCGCGGCGATGGCGGGGGCATGGCGCGCCAGCACCGGATCGCCGGCGGCATCCGGTGCGGCGGTGGCCAGGATATGGGTGGCACGGGCGATCGCCGGTCCGGCGGCGTCGAACGCGACCATGCCGATCCCGGTCCCGTCCCCACCCCTGTTCCTTCCCCCGTCTGGTGCGATCGCCGACCGCGTCGTGCCCCATACCTCGAACCCCGCCCGCGCCGCCGCGTCCGCCACCGCGCGGCCGGTGTAGCCAAGGCCGAAGATCAGCAGGACCCCCTGTGCGGTCATGTGTCGCCTCGCCAGTGCAGGACCAGGCGGCCGAACGCCGACAGCCCGGTGTTGATCGCGATCCCGGCCAGCGACAGCAGCACCAGCGCGGCGAACATGCGCGGGACCTGCAGGCGGTAGCCGGCCTCCAGGATGCGGTAGGCCAGGCCGGATGCGAACCCGCCCGACCCGGCGACGAACTCGGCCACCACGGCGCCCACCAGGGCCAGCCCGCCGGAAATCCGCAGCCCGGTCAGGAAGAAGGGCAGCGCGGCGGGCAGGCGCAGCAGGAACAGCGTCCGCGTCCGTCCGGCGCCGTACAGCCGGAACAGGTCGGCCAGTTCGGCCGGCGGCGAGGCCAGCCCGGTCGCCGTGTTGGCGAAGACCGGGAAGAAGGCCACGACCACGGCGCAGACGACCAGCGAGGTGAACGGCTCGCCGATCCAGATGATGATCAGCGGGGCGATGGCCGGCAGCGGGGTCACCTGCAGCACCACGGCCCAGGGCTGGATCGCCGCCTCGGCCCAGCGGCTGGACGCCATCGCCAGGGCCATCACCACGCCGACCAGGGATGCGACGGCCAGGGCGGCGAAGGTCACCGCCAGGGTCGAGCCCAGCGAGGCCAGCAGCCCCCAGGGATCGGCCAGGAACGCCGCGACGATCGCGACCGGTCCCGGCAGCAGGTATTCCGGCACGCCGGCCCCGCGCACCGCGGCTTCCCAGCCGAGCAGGGCCAGCAGGCCGAAGATCGTGGGCAGGGCGCGGTTCATGCCGGGGCCAGCGCCTGTTCCATGGCCATGGTGATCTCGGCCACCAGCGCCGCATAGGCCGGGTCCAGCCTGGCATCGGCGCCATGCGGCACCGAGGAGACGATCTCGCGGTCGATCCGCCCGGGGCGCGGGGTCATCAGGACGATGCGGTGAGCCAGGAACGCGGCCTCGTAGATCGAATGGGTGACGAAGACGATCAGGCAGCCGATCTCCCGCCACAGCGCCAGCAGGTCCCGCTGCAGGCGATGGCGGGTGAACTCGTCCAGCGCCGCGAAGGGCTCGTCCATCAGCAGCACCTTGGGCCGGGTGACCAGGGCGCGGGCGATCGAGACCCGCATCCGCATCCCGCCCGACAGCTGGCGCGGGCGCGAGGCCTCGAACCCGGCCAGGCCGACGCGGGCCAGGGATTCGGCGATGCGCGGCGCGGCCTGCTGGCGCGTCATGCCCCGCAGGCGCAGGGGCAGATAGACGTTGTCGGCGGCGGTGGCCCAGGGGATCAGCGTGGCGTCCTGGAAGACATAGCCGATCTCCCCCGCCGCCGGCGCGTGCCCGCCGGTCCAGCGCAGCGCGCCGGAATCGGGCTGGTCGAGCCCGGCGATCAGCCGCAGCAGCGTCGATTTCCCGCAGCCGGAGGGGCCGAGCAGGGCGACGAAATCGGCAACCGCGAGGTGGAGGGAGATGTCGCGCAGGGCCTCGGTGCCGCCTGGGAAACTGCGTCCGACGCTCGAGATGGTCAGCATTCGGCCGCGGGTCCACTGCCCGGCGCCCGCCTGTCGCGCTGGCCCGACCCGTTGCGACCCGGACCGGCCAGACCCATGCCTGCACATCCCCCCATCCCGGCAAATCCCCTTATGGCGCCGCGCGCGCGTTCCCCGCAGAATGGCAGCGACGCGGCAGGAGGCAAGATGCAGTCCAGGATCAGTTTTGGCCTTGGCGGCCGGCGCGCCATCGTCACCGGCCATCGCGGCGGGATCGGCGCGGCCGTGGCTCGGGTGCTGGAGCGCGATGGCGTGGCGGTGACCGGGCTCGACCTGCCCGAATTCGACCTCTCGGACACCGCGACGCTGGAGGCGCGCCTCGCCGAGGTCGTGTCCAGGCACGGCCCGTTCGACATCCTGGTCAACAATGCCGGGGTCACCGTGCTGGGCAGCGTGCTGGAGACCGGCCTGGCCGAGGTGGAGCGGGTCTTCCGGGTGAATTTCCTGGCCGCCTATGCGCTGATGCGGGCGGTGATCCCGGGCATGGTGGCGCAGGGGAAGGGGGCGATCGTCAACATCGCGTCCGACCAGGCGCTGATCGGCAAACAGGTCAGCGCGGCCTACGGCGCGTCCAAGGCCGCGATCGCGCAGCTGTCCCGCTCCGCCGCGCTGGATTTCGCCAAGGCCGGCATCCGGGTGAACTGCATCGCCCCGGGCAGCACGGATACGGCCATGCTGGCGGACGTGATCACCTCGCTTGCCGCGACCTACCCGGACCGGTTCCCCACGACCTCGACCGAGTTCTACCGCGCGGGCGTGCCGATGGGCCGCTTCGCCGACCCCGAGGAGATTGCCCAGGTCGTGGCCTTCCTGGCATCGGACGCGGCGTCCTTTATCACCGGGGTCATCATGCCGGTCGATGGCGGCGGGACGGCGCAATGAAGCGCGCCGTGGTCACCGGCGGCACCCGCGGCATCGGCCGAGCGGTTGTGGCCAGGCTGCGTGATGAGGGCTGGCGGGTGGTGGCGGTGGCGCGCCATGCGCCGGCCTGGCCGGACCCGGACTTCGTGGCCTGCGACGTGGGCGACGCGGCGGCGGTGGGGCGGCTGTTCGCCGGCCTCGACCGGCTGGACGCGCTGGTGAACTGTGCCGGCCTGGCCGGGGCCAACACGCTGGAGGGCGATGACGCGCTGTGGCACGCCATTGTCAACAGCAACCTGAACGGCACCTATTACTGCTGCAAGGCGGCGCTGCCGAAGCTGACCGAGGGGTCCGGGCGGATCGTCAACATCGCCTCGGTCCTGGGCCTGCGCGGGGTGCCGGACCAGACCGCCTATTGCGCGGCCAAGCACGGGGTGGTCGGGCTGACCCGCGCGCTGGCCCTGGCGGTCGCGGCGCGGGGGATCACCGTGAATGCCCTGTGTCCGGGCTGGGTCGATACCGAGATGGCGCATCAGCGCTATCACGAACTGGGGATCACCCCCGAACAGGCCGCCGCCGGGGTGCCGAACGGGCGGGTGGCGACGGCGGAGGAGATCGCCGACGCCGTCGCCTGGCTGCTGCGGCCGGAGTCGCGGGGGATCAATGGCCATGCTCTGCCGATCGAGGGCGGCGGGCTGGCATTGCCATAGCGGAGGTCAGGATGCCTGAACCGAGGGTCAAGGCCGGTCTGTGGGTCAGCATCGCGCTGCGCCTGGGCGACAAGGACGGGCGCCCCGGCATGGTGCTGCGCAAGGGGGACCCCGACGCCGGCGGGGTCGTGGTGGTGCTGCGCGGACGGGACGGGCTGATGGCGCTGTCCCAGTTGCGGACCGGCGACGGGGCGCTGGGCTGGATGCGGGCAACCGGCCCCGCACCGGTCGATCAGCAGGCCGTCGATGAGTATCTGGCGCGGCAGGTGCGGTTCGACCCGGACCTGTGGGTGCTGGAGTTCGAGGCGCCCGACTATCTGCCGCCGTTCGAGGGCAAGCTGATATGATCGAAAATTAGGCTTGAATCGCCCTGATTTGGTGAAAGTCACGTCGTTTTATTTTCTTGCCCGATTTGTGGTCATGATCCTACGCTGCGACGCAGCATGATCCCTCATGCTGCTCCCGGTGAAAGGACCACCCAGATGCAGGAACATGGCTATTGGGTCGGATGTGCCACCTCGGTCGAGGCGTCGATCGAGGGCCAGCAGCTCCTGGCCCAGGAAATCGCCCGTGAAGCCCGGGCCTTGTGGCAACGCCTGACGCGCTGGGCGGAAGCGGCGCTGCCCCGTCTGCAATCCCGCCTGCCGCACCGGTCCTAGAGCATGATCCCGCTGAGCGGAACCGTGGCAGCGGGTGAATCATGCGATCAAACAACGAGATAGCGCGCGCTGACCGTTTACGGTCAGCCGGAAAGCGCGCTAAAGAATCACGCCTGGCGTGACCATGCCGCAGGCCCGGCCTATCCGTGACCCCCGGCGGATCGGACGCCGCCGGGGGAACCACGCCTATTGCGGGAACTCGGACTGATAGTAATAGCCGGGGGCGGCCTGGTAGGCGCCGGGCTGCTGGTAGTAATAGGCCGGCGGCGGGGCATACATCACCGGCGGGGCCGCATAGACCGGCTGCGAGGCGATCACGCCGCCGATGATCGCGGCCGCCCCCAGGCCCAGGATCGCCGCCGCCGCGGCACCCCCGCCCCCGCCACCGCCATAGTAGTAGCCGCCGCGCGGGCCGTAATAGCCGCCACCCCCGTGGCCGCCCCCGTAGCCGCCCCTGGGGCCGCCATAATAGCCGCCATGGCCTCCGCCGCCGTGATAGCCGCCACCGTGATAGCCGCCACCGCCGCGATGGCCCCAGTCGGCCCGGGCGGACGGCGCCAGCAGCAGGCCCGCCGCGACCGGCGCCGCGATCAGAAAAGCCTTGGAATACCGCATGGTCCTCTCCTTGAGCCTGAAGTTCCGTCAGCCCGAATCTGGGCCCCGGCCATGGCGGGATTGCGGCAATGGGGTGATTTGATCAGGGCGCGCCCACCCGCCATTGCACCGGCCACGCCAGCGCCCCCGCGGCCGACAGGGCCAGCATCGCCATCACGACATAGCTGGTCCCATAGCTGCCCAGATGCGACACCGCCGCCCCGAAGGCGGGCGGCATCAGCATCACCGCCGAGAACATCATGGCGGTGCCGAGGCCCGTCGCCTCGGTGCGGCGGGCGCCCCCGAGCGCGGCATATTCCGCATAGGCCACGCCGGTATAGGCACATGCCGTGGCGCCGGCGAAGATCGCGACCCCGAACAGGACCGCCAGCGGCCAGCCCGGCGCGAACTGGCCCACCACGATGGCCGCCAGCGCCATGCCCACGCCATGGATCGCCAAGGTGCGCATCGGCGTCAGGAACCGGTCCGCCACCCAGCCCCAGATCGGCCGGCTGACCGATCCGGCCACCTGGTAGACCGCCAGGATCTGCCCCGCCGTCACCAGGTTCAGCCGCACCACCCCGGTCAGGTGCACCGTCATGAACGCCACGAAGGTCAGCTGCAGCCCGGAATAGATGAACGACGCATAGGACAGCCGCCGGATCCGGGCATCCCGCAGCAGCGCGAACGGCTGCAGCAGCGTCCTGCCGAACGCCGGCCGGCCCGGCTCCCGCTCGGCGTCCCAGCGCCGGCGCGGGATCTCCATCACCACCAGCAAGGCGATGGCGGGGATCACCGTCAGCGCCAGGGCGCCGCGCCAGCCCAGCGGCCCGACCAGGGGCGGCAGGATCAGCGCCGCGCAGACGCCCCCCAGCGGCACCCCGATCTGGCGCAGCGACATGACCATGTTGAAGATCGGCCGCGGCGTATGGGGCACCAGCAGATGGGTGCTGGCCGGCGCCGCCGCCCCATAGGCCAGGGCCAGCACCAGGGCCGCGAGCGCCAGCTGCGCCACGCTGTGGGCGGTCGAGGCAATGGCCACGCAGCCGATCGACGCCGCCAGCACCGCCTGGGTCGCCCGCACCCCGCCATGGCGGCGGATCAGCCCCGGCGACACCAGGGCCGAGATCACCCCCGCCCCGTAGGCGATCGCCACGAACCCGCCCGCCA
>CAYZKM010000119.1:0-10557 GCA_964478525.1 uncultured Bifidobacterium sp. | reverse complement strand
TAGATCGACTGCGCCGGCTGATCGCCGAGGACATCCGAGACACCAGCTTCGCCGAACGGCTGAGTGAAACGATCGACCGCCAGCGGCAAGCGTCCGGCCAGTTCAACTGGCGCGGCCTGGATCGCAGCTAGCGATGGCGCTGCTGCTAATGGAGCGCCCATGGGCATTGCTAGACCGGACTGGTAGGCGCGCTCGCACGCTCATCCCTGCCGCCGTGCCACTGCGTGACGAAGGTTTCGGAGCGCTCTGGCTGCACGCCCCCGCCGGGGAAGACCCGACGATGGGAGGAAGGACGCGCGGCAGCTGGCCCGAGATCACGCTCGAGAAGGGCATGGCGATTTTCGCCCTGCCGGTTCCGGAGCGGGCGGCCGATGGACTCTTGTTTCGCACGTCCGATGGCGTGGTGCGGGTGGAACGCGCGCACATCCCAGGGCGCCCGATCGAGGACGCTGAACGAACATCGGGCGAGCAGGAGGAAGCTGCCGCGTTGTTCGATCGCGTCAAATCGGTGTGGGCGCGGCTGCGCGAGGTCGAAGACGCGATGGACGATCCAGCGCATATCTGGGAGAAGCTTGCGGAAGCTTGGCTCGGCGCCGAGGAAGTCCCTGATCCCGAAATGGATCGCATCGTGCGGCATGCGCGTGAGCTGGTGCCTACACTCGACCTGCTCGACCGCGCGCCCAGGCGTATTCTGCGGCGAACCCAGCGGATGATCCCATTGTCGCGGGTGCAAGAAATGGACCGCAAATCGATGGCATGGTTGATCCGCCAGCCCGGTGAAACGATGGCCGAACGTGCAGGCGACCGCCAGCGGGTACGCGCCGTTGCGCGGGAAGAGAATTTCGACACGTTGGAAAACCGGGTGGTGTTGAGCTATGCCGCACTGGCACGGGCGGTGGCGAGAGCTTATGGCGAGCGGCACCGCGCCGCCAAGAACACGGCACGGGTTCGCCGGGTGGCGGACTATGGGGTGCGCTGCCAAGCACTAGAGCGAAGCTTTCACGCCCGGCGCGTATTTGCGGCGTCCGCGGACATCACGCCGAACTTCGTGCTGCAAAATAATCCCCTCTACCATCGCGTTTGGGAGGCTTGGCAAGACCTGTTGCGCCGGGGCCGGATCCTTGATCAGCTTTGGCGTTGGCAGGCTCGATCATGGGAGGAATTCTGTGCGCTCGCGGTAGTGGTCGCTCTACAGTCACTGGCGGGGGCACGGTCGATCGCGGTCTCGCCGTTGCTGTTCCGTGATGAGCAGCAGGGGGGATGCTGGATTTCCCACGTTAACCCGCTGGCGGTGATCCATTTGCCGCACGACGGAGCGACGGTCGAATTGAGCTATCGGATGCGAGCCGGGAGCCTTCTGTCTCCGTTCGGCGCCCCGGTGTGGCTGCGCTATGGGCGGATGGATCGTGGACAATTCCCATCGCGCTGGGCGGTCTGGCCGCTTTGGGATGCACGAGGCGGGCTCACCGATGGGGAAGCCGTGGAAGTAGCTGCACTACGGGAGGCAGGACGCCGGGAGGGGGTAAGAGGTGGCATCACTATTCGCCCGACGCGGAAGGGCGAGGCTCCGACGGCAGTGGTCGTTCCCGGCGGAATCTGCCTGACCCTTGGGGCTGCGGGAGCACCGCTGAAGGCAGGGATTGAGCAACTGGCCGCTGTGCTACGCGATCACGTGCTCGGCAGCGGTGATTGATGCGCCGCCTGGCCGGATTGGATCTCGACGGTTGGCGTGATTTCGGTTGTCGCGATTGGCAGGGCGCAGACGATGAGAAATCGACGCCCGAGGTTATCGACGGTGGCTTCGGAGCCGTCGTGGTCGAGCTCGAGGACCGCTGGGTCGGCGGACCGCAAGCGATCCTTTCACCGATTGGGCGAGGTGACGGCTGGGGAGAGGTGGGTGCCGCCAAACGGCGACGAAACCTAGCTGCGGCTTGGCGTGGATTTCTCGCCAACGGCCCGGACGAACATTTTTCTGGCGATATTCGCGCCGCGATGGATGCGCTTGTTCCGCGGGCGGAGCAGGTAGTGCTGTGTATGCCCGATCACGCGGTGATGAGCGAGTGGCGCCAGCAGGAGCTTCTCGCCGCATTGACCGGCCTGCGGCGACCGCCGGTAACGCTGCTGTGGCGACCTGTGGCGCTGCTCCTCGACCATCTCGACGGCGGATCGTTATCGGATGCCACGGAGGGGTTGCGGGTGGCCTGTCTGATTCATGGCCCCGAGGGGTTGGAGTTGCAGCATCTGGTGCTTCGCCAATTGACCAACCAACCCGGCTGGCTCGCACCTGAACGGGCTGAGGTCGGTGAGGTACATGGCGTGGCGTCGGGGCTTGGCCGCCTTCTCAGGGACGCGATATCGGCGGTCAAGGCGGCCAACCCGTGGCTCGCGGATTGGCAGGGTGATCCGTCTCGCTTGGCGCTTGACTTGCTGTTCAGCGAAGCGGACTCGGTGGAACCGGAAGTTATCCGCAAACGCAACGGTGATTGGACTATGGTCCATCCGCCAGAGGTTTACGCGCCGGCGCTGGACACTGCTGGCCTTCCGTCGATTGATGCCGATCTTGTTATCTTTGCCTCACCCCTCGCCAAGCGGCACCGTACCAGACTGGCGAAGGATGTGAGCCGTCGAATCGGCCGCCCTCTAGTACTAGTGCAACCTGGGGCGATGGCCCGTGGCGCCCTGCGGGCGGCGCGCCGAATCGAACGGGGCATCGCCCATTATCTGGATCGTCTCGACCAGATATCACTTGCCGTTCTGCGGCCTGAGGGGCCGGTCTTCGAGGACTTGATACCACCGGACGCGACGGTGCCCGGCAATCGAGAGTATATTTCAGCCCCGATCACGAACATGGTCTGGGCCGCCGGCATGACGCAGTCTCACTTCTACATCCGTAAGGGAGCGCGCGAGATTCGCCACTGGATTACGCCGAAAGTCGATGCTCCCGCGCGGCAGGAGCGATTGGAGATTCGGCTGAGACAGATGCCGGCACAAGGTTGGGCGAAGCTGACGGTTACGGCGCCGGAATGGGATGTGCTGCGTCACGCCCCGATTGATCTCAATTGGGCGACATTGGAGATCGACGGGCGCAACGAGGTCGAAATCCTGGCAGCACTGGAGCGACCGCGCCCGGTTGTGCCGCAGCGGGTGCGCTACGCGGCCCATGTCGGGCTGTGGGACGGGTCGCTAGCGCGACGTAGCGGTGTCAGCGCGGCGCTGCAGGACCTGAACACCGCGAACGAGGATAGTCTGCGACGGTTCGCCGACACATTGCGCGCGAGCTATCGCCTACCGACCCCGGATGGGTTGGGTGCGGAGACAGTCTATCCCGTTGATACCGACGGGGATTTGCCGGATGCACTCGCGGAGGACGAGGGACATCGCCTGGACCAGGCGCTCCGTACGATTGCCGATAGGTTGCTGGGCGCGGCCCGCGGCAATGGCGCGTTGCACGACAACAGCCTGCTGCTTTGCCTTACCTGGGTTTTCGGGCGCTGTCCCGTGGAGGTGCAGCAGGAGATGGTGAAGGCGCTGCAGACGCTGCGAGAGGGGGAGGACAGGCACCACTGGCTGCTGCGGCCCCGGAGCGCCTCGCGGGTCCTGATACATGGCTTAGGGCGGGTGGTGAAGGCTCCTTGCCTACTCCTGCCGTTGATCCGAACCCTGTACCAGGAAATTGAGCGACCCAATTTCCTCGCGGCACTATCCTCGCTCCTGACACGTCCGGAATCGACCCCGGAACTATTGAGCGATGAGGACGTGATGGAGATTTCGCGACGATGCGCTGACCAGTTACGTCGTTTCCGCAGCGAAGATCGTTTCGGAGTCGATTTTAAGTACACGCTGCTGGCGGTAGGTGGGCTGCTGCGGGTCCGGGTGCGCGATCCCTGGGTGCTGGTAGCCGACCGCTCTCCGATTGCCAGCGCGCTGGTCGACGAACTGGCTGGCATCAGGGCGGTGATCGAAAACCGGCGGCGCCCCATCAGCAACCAGACGGCGAAGCTCGAGATAATTGGCGAATTGCTCAAGCTGCTGTCCGGCGAGGGCGGACGTCCTGACCTGCTGGCCGTGATGGACGATCTTTCGGAGAATTAGCGTCGGGCCGCGTGATGAACCTGTCAATTTGGCCATGCCACGATATTGGGAACAGTTCCATCAGCGCTGGCAGCGTCATCTCAGGTGCCTGCCGCCCGTCGAGAATCGCCTCCACGATGTCCGGAGCCAGCAGCGTCAGTCGCAGCACCCGGCTGACGTAGGACGTGTTTAGTTTCTCCCCGCGTGCAATGTCAGAGACCGAGCAGGCTGCCCCCGTCTCCAGCATCCGTCTCCACCGAAACGCCCGCGCCAACGCCTTCACCAGCGCCGGATCGCCGCGCGTGACGGCGATGTTTGTCAGTGTCCGCGATCGCACATCCGTCGCCACCCCATCCGGTGCGATGATCATTTTCCGCCCGCCGCGTCGCCGGATCGTCAATGGCACCCGCACCGTCACACTGGTCACGTTCGTCATGCTGCCCTCCGTTGATCACTGCCCGGAATGCCGAGTTCGCGCGCGAGTTTGGCCAACCCCTCCAGGTTCAGCTTGATGTCCGCCCCGGCGTCGCCCACCGTGACCTGTTCGACCAACAGCCGGACAATCCGTGCCTGTTCGGCGGGGAACAGTTCGTCCCATAGCGGGTCGAGCCGCCCGAGCGCGTCGCGCACCTCGGCCTCTGTTATGTCTGGCGCTTCAGCTTGCGCCGCGCGCCAGGTGCCGACGATGATCTCGGGCTGGCGGATCAGCGCCCGGACCTGCTCTATCACCAGCCCCTCGATTTCCCCGGCCGGCAGGCGCCGGAAGGTCGCGTCGTTGGCCCCGCCCTTCAGAATGGCCTGGCTGACGTAGTATCGGTACAGCCGCCCTCCCTTCCGCGTGTGGGTCGGTGAAAGCGCCCGGCCATCGGGACCGAACAGCAGCCCGCGCAGGAGCGCCGGTGTCTTGGCACGAGCATGTCCAGCGCGGACACGCGGGCTCTCCTGCATGATCGCGTGCACCCGGTCCCAGAGGTCTTGCGGAACGATCGCGTCGTGCTCACCCGGGAACGACTGTCCCTTGTGCACCGCCTCGCCGAGATAGACGCGGTTGACCAGCAACTTGTAGACCGCGCCCTTGTCGAACGGCCGGCCGGACTTGGTGAGCACTCCTTCCTGCCGCAGCAACGGGATAAGCTTTGTCGCCGATCCCGTCTCGGCGAACCCCTCAAACACCCGGCGGACCGTGGCGGCGGCCGTCGCGTCCACCAGCAGCTTGCGGTTTTCCACCCGGTAGCCAAGCGGCACCGGCCCGCCCATCCACATGCCCCGGGCGCGGGAGGCGGCGATCTTGTCGCGGACCCGCTCCCCGATCACCTCGCGTTCGAACTGTGCGAAGGACAGCAAGATGTTCAGCGTCAGCCGCCCCATGCTGGTGGTGGTGTTGAAGGACTGCGTCACCGAAACGAACGTCACATTGTTCGCGTCGAAGACCTCGACCAGCTTGGCGAAATGCATCAGCGAGCGCGACAGGCGATCGATCTTGTAGACCACGACGACATCAACTCGGTCCGCCTCGATGTCGCGCAACAGCCGTTGCAGCGCGGGTCGTTCTAGTGTGGCACCGGAAATCCCGCCATCATCATAATGGTCATGCACCAGCACCCAACCCTCGGCGCGTTGGGATGCGACGAAGGCCTCGGACGCGTCGCGTTGGGCGTGGAGCGAGTTGTATTCCTGGCTGGTCTGCTCGTCGGTGCTGACGCGGGTATAGACGGCGCAGCGGAGTTTCCGCACGGTGGCCGGCATGGCAACCCCAGATTGCTGGCGTCGGGTCATGCTTCACCCCGGGCACGAATGCCAAAAAATACCCAGCCATTCCAGCGTGTTCCGGTGATGGCGCGGGCGATCGCAGACAACGACTGGTAAGGCCGCCCCTGCCATTCGAACCCGTCGCGCGTCACCGTCACAACGTGCTCGACGCCTTGCCATTCCCGAAGCAGTCGCGTTCCGGCGATCGGACGCTGTTCCTGGCGGATGCGACGCAGCGTGATGTTCTTGCCGTCGATCTGCTCGCCCAATGCCTCGAGCCGGGCGACCGTCTCCGGCTTCAGGCCTCCATAGGCCAGTTCCTGGATCCGGTAAGCGAGGCGGCTCTCCAGAAATTTGCGGCTGTAGGGCGGCGGTTCGGCGCCGAACAGCACGCGCCACTGCTCCTTCAGTTCGGTGGTGCTGGCGCTGGCCAGTGCCACCAGGCGGCCGAGCACATCCTGTCTCGGGATGGCGGGGATCGTGCTGGCGGGCGGATTTTCCACCCGCGAGGTCCTGGTGTTTGTCATGCGCGTCTCCGTGAAGTCGGGTTCGCATGACGGCGCTGGGGGGCCACGGAGTGTAGGTGAAATTCTCCGTCGGTGGTCGCTTCCTGTGCTTTGGTACTGACTTTGCGGCTGCGGAGCCGCACCAGCCCGCGGGCCAGGATGGCGCAAACCTCGCGCAGGTGTGGCGGGAGGTGAGAATCGTTGAGCGTGGGGTGAGGATGTGGCACCCTCTACCAATACGCTGTAACCTCCTGATCCGTATCAACCGCAGATTAGATTCGACTCCCACCAGGTGAGTGCGATAGAACGTATCATGAACTGACGCCGAGGCACGCAATGGCGGGTGATCTCAAAAAATTCGTCAATCCGAAATTCCTACGTACGGTCAACCTTCTCCTTCTCCGGGACCTATTCAGCCGGCAACCCGAGGGCGTGCGGGGGTTCGATCTGACAGTCTTTGATCGGCCCGATGCCGAGGCACGCTCCGCTCTCGCGACCTTCTTCGAGGGGCCGGAGGACGCGTTGCCGCGCGGGATAGTTGCGGATCTCCACCACATAGCCGAGCTCGGCACCGAGAACGGTATGAATCTTCTGCAGGTACGGGCAGCAGCACGTGGCGTCGAGATTGCACCACCTCTCGATGCCGCGGGCGAGCCGATACCGTTGGATCCCAAGCAGTTCGCCATTCTGGCATTTATCTTTCATCGTGACGTCTTCGACGCGGTTTCGGACCTCATGGCACGGGATGCCCGATCTTCGTTCAACGAGTACATCGGGATCGATGAAGGGGTTGAGCCACACCTCACAGCTGGCGCGCAGGCAGCGTTCGAGGTCGCGGCCAGGGACATGTTCCGGCGAAATTACAGGGGGGCGTATTGTCGAGTCGGCTGGTACGATGATGGTCCGCAGACGGTGCTGGTCGTAACACACGGTGCGCCAGTTACGGTGGTCCCGGTTATCACCGGTGACCAGGAGGACGTGATCAGCTTCCGCAGTGTTGAACACGCAGTGCTGGGCTACCATCCTGCCACGGGACGTCTTGGCATCGCAGGTGTGCCGAAGGCGCGACGCGCGGAGTTGGCTGAGTTCTTTGCCCTGCATATGCTTCACCGTCCCGGCTTTTTCGCCGGTGAGGACTGCCAGAATCTCTATACACTCGAGCGGGTCGAACGTACCGGGCTTGGATTTACAATCGGACACGAATTCGATTCGACCATCCAGAGGGTGGAGATCGTCGAGGTCCAACTTGAGCGATTGGGTATGGAAGTCCATCCGGGCGAACCGACGATCGAGGCATGTATCGCGGTGAAGGATTTCCGGGGCAACGCACTGCACCGCGTGCAGGAGTTCAGCGGCCAGATCGGATTCGGGCCCGGCCATTACCGGATTGGGTACCTCATTATGCGTGTGCACTTCCCTGGGACACGGCGGACGACGAAGGTAACGGTCAAGATCAAGCCGCCAGCGTTTGCGATATTCAAACGACATCGCTTTGAGCAGCGAATTATGGAACTTCTACGTAGGAACGGCTTTACGTGTGAAAGACAGCCTCGCGAAATTGCTGCTGCGGCGCAGTGAATCCGGGCGCCGACCGGTCGTCTGGGGGCGCGAGGCCGCGCCGTATTTCGGCCGGGCGTTCGATCGGCTGCTATCCGAAGGAATATTGACGGAACGAGCACTGGCCACAGTGTGGCCACCATGTCGCCAGTGCGACGGCGCCTGTGGCGAGCGCGACATCGTCGAGATGGAGGGCGACCTGGTTGCCGAGTGCCCGGAATATCCGGATATGGACAGCCACCTGACGCCGAATGACGTGCGAAGCTTCGAAATAGACGCTCCCTTGCTTGTCGCCAAGTTCATGCGTGAAAGCGTGCTGGGCCAGGGCAGTGAGCCGCTCGGTGCCGGAGCCTGGCTACTAGGACGAACCGATGGCGGGCGTTGGGTCGTGCTCGTCATGGATCCATCGGGCTTCCACGCTCCAGATGGCCTGACCTTGATCGCTGCTCGGGCCCCGAGTGCCGAGACGACGATCCTGGTTCCGGACAACGTAGCGGCCACCGCGCTGCGGCCATTCCGAGCTGCGGGCTTCCACATCGTCTCGACAGTATCGGCGTTACCGGATGAGGGATTCCGCCTTGATCATGCATTATTGCACCCGCGTGCGACAGTTCGGGCTCGTCTGTTTATCAACAAGGCGAGTTCGACGGTGCTTCTCGACGGGCGCCGCGTATCGTTAACCGATCAGCCCCGTCGGCTGCTTGTTGCACTTGCGGAAGTCGCCATTACCCATGCGGGCTTCCTCGATCGGACACAGGTACAGCATGCGGTGTATGGGTCGCTTCGGCCGCCAGATTCGCGTCCACTGCGGGACGTCGCTCGCGATCTGCGCGACCAGATGGCGGTGGGCTTGTCGGGTGCGGAAGCGGACGACGTTCGCAGGCTGATCGAAAACCAGCGAGTTGAGAAATATCGGCTCGCGCTCACGTCATCGGAAATCGACATCTCTGACTGATCGATTGATCGGTCGTCGTTTGCCCACTTTCAACCCACGCTAGACCCACCAATAGCAAGGTCAGGACCGGCAGGTTCGGCCCATCGCAACCAGATGGACCGCACCGATGTCTCACTCCCCGCTTCTGCCCGACCTCACCCCAATCCACAGGATCGCTAATCAGGAGGCCCGGCGGCTGTGCCGCACCCTGCGGCTTCCGGCGCATGAATGCGAGGACCTGCGTCAGGATCTACTGGTCGACTTGCTGGCTCGGCTGCCTGCGTACGATCCCGATAAGGGGGAACTCGGCGCCTTCGCGCGTATTTGCTTTCGACATAAGGCGGCGCGCATTGCCCTTCAGCGCCAGCACGACCGCGCTGGTCGTCACCACCTCTCCCTCGACGATCACATCCCTGGCAGTGATGGGCTAACCTTTGCTGACACCGTCGCCGAGGGCGACAGCTATGCCGCTTGGTGTGGTCAACCGACTGACGCCATCGCCGCTCTGGAGCGCCGTCTCGATCTGGAGCGCGCTGCCAGCACGATAGATCCGGACGATCACCCGCTCTGCAAAGCGCTGAGTGCCAAAACCCCGCATGAGTTCGGTGAAACCGGGACGATGCCGCGCGCGCGTATCTACCGTCGCATTCGTGAAATTCGTCTGTCTCTCCTCGCCGCGGGCATTCCCTCCGCCGCCTGATACGGATTTCGTGGAGCGTGAGTAATACTGGTCATGGACACAATCATTTCCCCCCATCACGCCGTTGGAAGCCCCCTCACCGAGGCAGCGCTGTGCGCCTGGCTCGGTGCGGCGGCTCCGGGCGACCGCATCTCCTATCATCGTGGCTTTCTGGCTCGGCAGACCTGCAAGCAACTCGCCTGCCTACCGGAACCGGAGCGTATTGCGCTGCTTGGCGTAGCCAGCCGCGCCTGGAAGCTGGCCGAGGCCGGCTTGGCCGATCTTGTGCAACAACGTCACGACTTCGAGGACTACTCCTACATCCTTGTTGCCCGTCGTCGTCCGCGCCGCGCTGCACCCGCCGTTCTGCCGATCCTGCTCGCGGAGGCCGCGTGATGGGTACGCCACCTCCGAACCGTCCGACTTTGGACACCGTGCGTATGATGCCGGTGGGCGATGTGATTGCACTTCCCTCGGACCATTTGGCCTTGCTCCAGGCCGACGCTCGTGACGCACTGGAAGCGGCGAAGCGTCTGCAGGACTGGATCGAGGCGGCGATCAGGTTGCGTTACGAGCAGCGCGCGATCGCGGCGCGCGGTGCCGCCGGAAAGGATACTGGCACCGTCCATTTCGAGGACGGACCGGTGTCGATCACCGCAGATTTACCCAAGCGCGTCGACTGGGACCAGCGTCAACTGGCCGATCTGGTCGAGCGCATCCGCGCCGGCGGCGAAAACCCCGGCGAATACGTCGAGGTCAGCTTCAAGGTCGCCGAACGCGCCTACGCCGCCTGGCCCGAACGCATCCGCACCGTGTTCGAACCGGCACGCACCGTTCGCACCGGACGTCAGACGTTCAAGCTCACGCTGAACGCGGAGGGCATGTGATGGCCCTGCGCATCGTTACCGCCGACGAACGGCTGTCGCACGGGGCGAACAAATCCACCGTCGCGCTGTTCGGCCCAACCGGCTCGGGAAAGACCACCCAGCTCAAGCACCTGCCGGAGCGGGAGACCGTCTGCATCGACCTCGAGGCCGGGTTGAAATCCGTGCAGGACTGGC
>CAYZKM010000118.1:0-10564 GCA_964478525.1 uncultured Bifidobacterium sp. | reverse complement strand
CACCTGCCCGCCGGCATCGTGGATCACGGCGCAGATGTCACGGATCGCCGATTCAAACACGCCATGGGTCGACGGATAGGTCACCATCAGCGCGGCCAGGTTGTCGGCATGCTGCGCGGCCTTGGCGCGCAGGTCCGCAAGATCGACATTGCCATCGCGATCGCAGTTCACCACCACCACCCGCAGCCCGGCCATCGCCGCACTCGCCGGGTTGGTGCCATGCGCCGAAGACGGGATCAGGCAGACATCGCGATGCGCCTCGCCACGCGCCTCGTGATAGGCGCGCACCGCCAGCAGCCCGGCATACTCGCCCTGCGATCCCGCATTGGGCTGCAGCGACACCGCGGCGAAACCGGTTGCCTGCTGCAACCATTCCTCCAGCCGGCGGATCAGCGCGGTGAACCCCTCGGTCTGGTCGGCCGGCGCGAAGGGATGGATCGAGGCGAATTCCGGCCAGGTGATCGGGATCATCTCGGCCGTCGCGTTCAGCTTCATCGTGCACGATCCCAGCGGGATCATGCTGCGGTTCAGCGCGACATCCTTGTCCTCCAGCCGCTTCAGATAGCGCAGCATCTCGTGTTCCGCGTGATGCAGGCTGAACACCGCCTGCTCCAGGAACGGCGTGTTGCGCAGCAGCGACGGCGGGATCGAGCCGTGCGCGCCGTCCAGCGTCGCGCCCAGGACGCCGGCGAGGGCCTCCAGCTGTTCGCGGGTCACGGTCTCGTCCAGCGCGATGCCCACCGCGCCGGCATCGACCCGGCGCAGGTTGAACCCGGCATCGCGGGCGCGCGCCATCAGCGCGCCGGCATCCGCGGCCTCGATCACGATCGTGTCGAAGAACGCGTCATGGCGCACCCGATGCCCGCCACGCCGCGCGCAATCCGCCAGCATCCGGGCCTGAAGGTTGACCCGCCGAGCGATGCGGGTCAGCCCGGCGGGGCCGTGCCAGACGGCGTAGAACCCGGCGATGACCGCCAGCAGCACCTGCGCGGTGCAGATGTTCGATGTCGCCTTCTCCCGCCGGATATGCTGCTCCCGCGTTTGCAGCGCCAGCCGCATCGCCGGATGGCCGGCGGCATCGACCGACACGCCCACCAGCCGCCCGGGCATCGCGCGCTTGAAACCGTCCCGTGTCGCGAAGAACCCGGCATGCGGCCCGCCGAAGCCCATCGGCACGCCGAAACGCTGCGCCGACCCGACGACGACATCGGCCCCCATCTCGCCAGGCGAGGTCAGCACCGCGAGCGACAGCGGGTCCGCCGCCACGATCGCCAGCGCCTTCACGTCATGGGCGGCGGTGATCTCGGGCACCAGGTCGCGCAGCGCGCCGGTCGAGCCCGGATATTGCAGCAGCACGGCGAATGGCGATGCCGCCCGCAGCGCCGTCACATCGCCCGGGGCGACATCCAGGATCGTGATCCCCAGCGGCTTCGCCCGCGTCGCCAGCACCGCACGGGTCTGCGGATGCAGGTCGGTCGTCACCACGATCGTATCGGATTTCGACTTGCTGACGGCATGCGCCATGGCCATCGCCTCGGCCGCCGCCGTCGCCTCGTCCAGCAGCGAGGCGTTGGCGATCTCCATGCCCGTCAGGTCGCAGATCATGGTCTGGAAATTCAGCAGCGCTTCCAGCCGCCCTTGCGCGATCTCGGCCTGGTACGGCGTATAGGCCGTGTACCAGCCTGGATTTTCCAGCACGTTGCGCAGGATCACCGGGGGGGTGACGGTGCCGTGATATCCCATCCCGATCAGCGAGGTCTTCACCACGTTCCGCCCCGCCAGCCCTCGCAACTCGGCGATCACGCCGGCCTCGTCGATCGCCGGCGGCAGCGCCATCGCCAGGTTGGACCGGATGGTCGGCGGCACCGTCCTGGCCGCGACATCCTCCACCGTCGCCGCGCCCAGGGTATGCAGCATGGCGACCAGCTCGGACTCCGAGGCGCCGATATGACGCCGCACGAAACCATCCGCTTCCTCAAGTCCGGCCAGCTCCGCCAGGGCGTCCCAGGTTGCGTCCATGCTTACAGCGTCTCCAGATATTCGTCGTAGGCGTCCTGGTCCATCAGCTCCTCGAAGCTTGCCGTGTCCTCCAGCTCCATGCGGAAGAACCAGCCCTCGCCCTCGGCATCGTTGTTCACGATGGTGGGGTCCTCGACGATCGTCTCGTTCACCTCGGCGATACGGCCCGACAGGGGGGCATAGACGTCGGACGCGGCCTTCACGCTCTCGACCACCGCGCAGGCTTCCCCGGCGGTCACCTCGCGTTCGGCTTCCGGCAGTTCGACGAAGACCAGTTCGCCCAGCTGTTCCTGCGCGTGGTCGGTGATGCCGACCGTGGCGATCTCCCCTTCCAGGCTGACCCATTCGTGGTCACGGGTGAAACGGCGGTCCGATTTCTTGGCTGGCATGAAGCGTTTCCCTGGTTAGCGCACGTAGCGATGCGGAAAGAACGGCATGGGGACGACGGCCGCGGGCAGCGGCTTGCCGCGCACCAGCAGGTTCAGCCTGCTGCCATCCCCGGCCAGGTCGCGGCGGACATAGCCCATGGCGATGGGGGCATTCAGCGACGGGCCGAACCCGCCCGAGGTGATCGCGCCCACCGGCGTGCCATCTTCCGCCAGGATCGCGGTCCCGGCGCGGGCTGGCGCGCGCCCATCGGGGCGGATGCCCACGCGCAGCCGCGGCGCGCCGTTGTCCAGCTGATCGCGGATCGCCGCCCCGCCCGGGAAATCCCATGCCATCTTGCGGCGCTTGCCGATCACCCAGGTCAGACCGGCCTCGACCGGCGAGGTGGTCTCGTCGATGTCGTTGCCATACAGGCACAGCCCAGCCTCCAGCCGCAGCGAATCCCGCGCGCCCAGCCCGGCAGGCGCGACCTCGGGCTGCGCGATCAGCAGGTCGGCCAGCGCCTGGGCCTGCCCGGCGGGGACCGAGATCTCGAAACCGTCCTCTCCGGTATAGCCCGAGCGGGACACCAGCGCCGGACCGCCCGCCAGGCTGACGCGGGCCACGCCCATGAAACCCAGCGCCGCCGCATCGGGGGCGAGACGGGCCATGACGGCGGCGGCGGCGGGGCCTTGCAAGGCCAGCAGCGCGTTGCCGGGGGCGGGGACCAGCGTCACGCCGGCGGGCAGCGCGGCGGCGATATGGGGGAAATCGACATCCTTGCGGCTGGCATTCACCACCAGGAACAGCCCGTCCGGGCCGAAATTCGCCACCATCAGATCATCGATGATGCCGCCCGACGGCGTGGTCAGCAGCGTATACCGCTGCCGGCCCGGCTTCAGCCCGGCAATGTCGCCCGGCACCAGCCGTTCCAGCGCCGCCGCGGGATCGGCCCCGGTCAGCCACGCCTGGCCCATATGCGACACATCGAACAGCCCCGCCCCCGTCCGGCAATGCACGTGCTCGGCCAGCACGCCGCCACGGCAGCGTTCGGCCAGCGGTCCGGTCAGGTCGTACTGGACCGGCATGGCATAGCCGGCGAAGGGCACCATGCGGGCACCGAGGCGGCGATGCCACGCATCGAGGGGGGTCAGCTTCAGGGCGGCCTCGCCCTGGGGGGAATCGGTCGGGGTCAACGGAGTCTCCGCGCAAAGCCATCCACCGGCGGGATGCCGGCAGCGGATGGCCCCCCTCTGTCGCGGTACCTGAGAGATTCGGCGCGGATGGCGCCTTACTCCGTCGGTGCGGCGGGCCTGTCGGACCCGTCGGCTTTCCAGAGGTCCCTTACCCCGGTGCGGTCCCTGTTGCCTGAGCGTTTCCGGGGGCCGGTTGCGCCTTCGGCGGCGGGATAGCGCCCGCACTCTCCCGCGCCGGGTGGCTGGGACGTCGCGACCATGCCCGCCCGGGCGGCGATTGCCAAGCGAAATTGCGGCCGGGGCCGGCAAGGCCGCGCGCCGGGGGAACGCCGGCGCCGTGCGGCGACGGCGGACGGATTCACCGGAATTTAACGAGGGCGCCGGCCGCGCGACGGATTCCGGCTTTGCTCCGCCCGGCATTGGTCGCTACATGTGTCGGACAACAATCAGGTCGGTCGATACCAACGAGGGCGATGTGAATTACCTGCCGCCGTTTGAAGCCATACGACAATTCTTTACGCTGACCAATTTCCGCGGAACCCTGACGGCCACGGCGTCGTTCGACGATCTGAAGCAGTTGATCGCCACCCTGCTGAACGCCATCGACGTCGACGAGGACTGGTATCTGGCACGCAATCCCGACATCGCGGAGGGCGTGCGGAACGGGGTCGTGAAGTCGGGCAAGGATCACTTCATTCACAACGGATATTTCGAGGGGCGGATGCCGTTCCCGATCACCGTGGACGAAGACTGGTACCTCGCGGAAAATCCCGCGGTGGCCGAGGCGATCCGGGCCGGCACGATGGCGTCCGGGCAGCAGCATTTCGAGGAGCATGGATACAAGGAGGGGCGGCGGCCGCGGGCGGGCTGAACCTGCGGCCGGGATCGCCCGGACGCGGCATACCCCCCGAAGGGCAGCGCGGGCCTTATCGCCGCGCCGTCGCGGCCAGCGCCGGCCTGTGTGCCCGGCCAGAGGTCCCCTGCCAGAGGTCCTCTGTCAGAGGCTTCCGGTCAGATTGCGATGTCCTGTGAAGGGCCGAGCCGGCTGCCGAGGAAGGTGATCAGGCTGCGGATCTTGGGGGAGGCGGCGCGGTGGGCGGGGCAGACGACGTCCAGGCTCGCGCCGGGCAGGGTGTATTGCTGCAGGATCGCCACCAGCCGGCCGGAGGCCAGGTCTTCCTCGACCAGGAACGACGGCGCCAGCAGCACGCCGGCCCCGGCGCGGGCGCCGCTGCGGCGCAGCAGGCCGTTGTCGGTCTTCAGATGGCCGCTGACCGGCACCTCCACCTCGCCGCGCGGGCCGATGAAGCGCCAGATGTCGCCGGGATGGCGGGTATCGGTCAGGCAGGTATGGCGCACCAGGTCGGCCGGGGTCTCGGGCGTGCCCGCGCGCTGCAGATAGGCGGGCGCGGCGCACACCAGGAATGCCATCGGCGCCAGCGACTGCACGACCAGCCCGGCCTCGCGCGCGGTGTCGTCCGGCTCGTGCCCGATGCGGATGGCGACGTCATAGCCTTCCTCGATCACATCCACCGGACGGTCGCACAGGATCACGCTCAGCGACAATTCGGTGTTCTGTGCCATGAACTCCACGGCCAGGGCGCCGAACCGGGTGCTGCCGAAGGCGACGGGCGCGCTGATGCGCAGGTTGCCGCGCAGCCGCGCGTCGGGTTTGCCGGCTTGGCGGGCGGCCTCCATGTCTTCCAGGATGCGGGTGCACTGGGCGTGGAAATGCTCCCCGGTTTCGGTCAGGCTGACGCGGCGGGTGGTGCGGTGCAGCAGCCTGGCACCGATCCATTGTTCCAGCATCTGGACGTGCTTGCTCGCCGTTGCCTGGGAAATGCCCAGGTCCCGGGCAGCGGCCGAGAAGCTGCGCGACGCGACGACGCGTGCGAAAACCTCCATGCTGGTCAGTCGGTCCACCGTGCCGTCTCCGGACCCCCCGCCGGGGGGCTAGTTGCCTGAAGTGCCAGGTCGCCGGTCATTGACAAATAGTGTTCGTGCGGCGCCCGAAAAGTGCAAGACCCTCCCCCGCGGACCCGTTTCCGAAGGATTTATTGCGCCGATCCCGTGGCGGGCAGGTTCATCCAGGCCGGGATCCGCGGCGTCAGCCGGGCATCGCCGCAGGACAGCGTGCCGTGCAGCGCCTCCAGCCGCAGCACCGCCATGCCATCCTGCCCCCGGGCGGACCGCATCGTGCCGACCTCGACACCGTTGCGCAGGACGGGCGTGCCGGGCTCGGGCACCGTGCCGGCAACCAGGACCGGCACCAGCCGCCGCTTGACCAGCCCGCGGTATTTGGTGCGGGCGGTCAGCTCCTGCCCCATGTAGCAGCCCTTGGTCCAGGACACGCCCGCCAGCTCGTCGAAGCCGGCTTCCAGCAGCACGGTCTTGTCGGCCTCCAGGTCGCGCGACCCGTCCGGCAGGCCCAGCGCCAGGCGATGGCGGTCCCAGTCCGCCTCGAACGCGGTGGCCGGCAGTGGTTCGCCCGAGATCACCCGCCAGCCGGCCTCGGGCAGGCGCGGGTCCGGCACGACAAGGGCCGCGACGTCGGGCCGGCCACCCCAGGCGGCGTAGACATGCATGTCCGGCAAGGCGGCAATGGTCACCTTGGCGCGCAGCCGGAACCGCGTCAGCCGCTGCACCAGCATCGGCACCTGCGCACGTTCGGCGTCCAGCAGCAGCCGATCACCATCGGCGATGACGAAGAAATCTGCCAGCCACTTGCCCTGCGGCGTCAGCAGCGCGGCCCACACCGCGCGGCCGGAGGAAACCGCGCCGACGTCGTTGGAAACCAGGCCTTGCAGGAAGTCGACCCGATCTTCCCCCTCGACCGCTATGATGCCCCTGCCGGGCAGGACCGCCATTCTGATCATGGCTGGAAAGTGGGGTGTACGCATCGGCCCGCAAGAAGTGCTATGCGCGGCGTGGCATGCATATCATCCCCCTTTCATGAGAATCGCGCAGGTCATGGCCGGGTCCCCGGCCGGCGGAGCAGAGCTTTTCTATGAGCGTCTGACAACCGCCCTGACGCGCGCCGGCGATGAGGTGCTGTCGGTGATCCGCCGCGACGCCGCCCGCGCCGAGAGGCTCCGCCGCGCGGGGGTCGCACCGCAGCAGCTGGGCTTCGGCGGGCCGCTGGACATGCTGACCGGCCCGCGCCTGTCGCGCACGCTGCGCCGGTTCGCCCCGCGGGTGACGGTGGCGTGGATGAACCGCGCCGCCCGCTTCACACCGCGCGGCGACTGGGTGCTGGCCGGGCGGCTGGGCGGGTTCTACGACCTGTCCTATTATCGCCGCTGCGACCATCTGATCGGCAACACACGCGGCATCGTCGCCTATATCATCGCGCAAGGCTGGCCGTCCGCCCGCGCGCATTACCTGCCGAACTTCGTGCCCGACATGGCCGCTGCCGCCCCGGCGGCCCTGCCCGTGCCGCCTGGCGCGCCGGTGGTGCTGGCGCTGGGCCGGCTGCACCGGAACAAGGCGTTCGACGTGCTGATCCGCGCCATGCCCGCGTTGCCCGATGCCCATGCGGTGATCGCCGGGGAAGGCGGTGAACGCGCCGCCCTGGAAGCCCTGGCGCGGGACGAAGGCGTGGCCGACCGGGTGCATCTGATCGGCTGGCGGCAGGACACGGCAGCATTGCTGGCGGCCTGCGACGTGTTCGCCTGCCCGTCCCGCCACGAACCGCTGGGCAACGTGGTGATCGAGGCCTGGTCCGCCCGCCGCCCCGTCGTCGCCGCCGCATCGCAGGGCCCGACCGAGCTGATCCGGGATGGTGACAGCGGGCTTCTGGTGCCGACGGACGATCCGGCCGCGCTCGCCCGCGCCTTGGCCACAGTCCTGTCCAAATCGTCACATATGAAGTCATTGGCAGATACGGGGCGGGTTCGCTACGAATCCGACTTCGCCGAGGCTCCGGTGCTCGACCGCTGGCGCCGGTTCCTGGCCAGCGTGGAGAAGAGCTGAATGTGCGGCATCGCCGGCCTGATCCTGTCATCGGGCGCGCCGCCCCCCGATCCGATGACCTTGTCCCGCCTGATCGAGGCGCTGCGCCATCGCGGCCCCGACGGCAATGGCCAATCCGTCGTGGGCCGGGTCGCGCTGGTGCACAACCGGCTGTCGATCATCGACCTGGTCACCGGCGACCAGCCGCTGTTCGCGGGGTCCGCCACCCTGGTCGCGAACGGCGAGGTCTATAACTATCGCGAATTGCGGGCCGCGATGCCCGGCGTCACCTTCAGCTCCAACAGCGATTGCGAGCCGCCGCTGCATCTGTGGCTGCGCCATGGCGCCGACTATGCCGAGAAGCTGCGCGGCATGTATGCGATCGCCATCCATGAGCGGGCCAAGCGGACGGTGACGCTGACCCGCGACCCGTTCGGCATCAAGCCGCTGTACATCGCCCCGGTCGAGAACGGCCTGGCCTTCGCCTCGGAAGCGCAGGCGCTGCTGGAAGCCGGGCTGGCCGAACGCCGGCTGCGTGCGTCGGCGCGGGAGGAGTTGCTGCAGCTGCAGTTCACCACGGGAACCGACACGATCTTCGAGGGCATCCAGCGGCTGCTGCCCGGCGAGACGCTGACCTGCGCCGACGGCCATATCCTGGACCGGCGCCGCATCTCCCACATCCCCGAGGGGGGGCCCGAGACGATCACCGAGGATGCGGCGCTGGAACGGCTGGACCGCGCGCTGATGGAAAGCGTGGACCTGCACCAGCGCAGCGATGTGCCCTACGGGATGTTCCTGTCCGGCGGGATCGACAGCGCGACGCTGATCGCGCTGATGGCACGCCTGAACGAGGCGCCCGTGGTCGCGTTCACCGCCGGGTTCGACGCCCCCGGCGCCGCCGACGAACGTGACCATGCCGCGACGGTGGCGCGGGCGGTCGGCGCACATCACGAAACGATCGAGATCAACCAGGCGATGGTCTGGGAACACCTGCCCGAGATCGTCGCCGCGATGGACGACCCCGCCGCCGACTATGCCATCATCCCCACCTGGTTCCTCGCCCGCCGTGCCCGCCAGGACGTGAAGGTGGTCCTCAGCGGCGAGGGCGGGGACGAGATCTTCGGCGGCTATGGCCGCTATCGCGCGGCGATGCGCCCGTGGTGGCTGGGCGGCAAGGCGATGTGGTCGCAAGGGTCATTCGACAAGGTGGACGTGCTGCGCCAGCGCCCGTCGACCTGGCGCGACGGGATGGCCGAGGCGGAGTTGCGCGCGGCCGAGGGGGGGCGCACCCGCCTGGCCGCCGCGCAGGCGACCGACATGGCGGACTGGCTGCCGCATGACCTGCTGCTGAAGCTGGATCGCTGCCTGATGGCGCATGCGGTGGAAGGGCGCACCCCGTTCCTGGACCCGGGCGTGGCGGCGGCGGCCTTCCGCCTGCCGGACGGGCTGAAGCTGCACAAGGGGATGGGGAAATACATCCTGCGCAAATGGCTGGAGAAGAACCTGCCCGTTGCTCGCCCGTTCGCCCCGAAGCAGGGCTTCACGGTGCCGGTCGGCGCGTGGATCAAGGGCGAGGGCGAGAGGCTGGGGCCGCTGGTCGCCGCGCAGGAAGGTGTCGCCGAGATCGCCCATCCCGACAAGGTGATCGCGCTGTTCGCCAATATCGGCCGCTGGCGCCACGGCTTCGCGTGCTGGAAGCTGCTGTTCTATGCGCTGTGGCACCGCCGGCATATCCAGGGCCTGCCGCCGGCGGGGGACGTGTTCGCGACGCTGTCCGCGCGATAGGTGGCGCGCGCCAGATGGGACACGACAGGTGGGGCGCGCCAGATGGGGCACGACAGGCCGGGACGCGATGCTTCTTGCGATCGCGCCCGGACCTGTCCGGACCCGGCCACGACACGGGCCTGCGGGTCGGTCCCGGCGCAGGCCGGTCTTACAGCCCGCGATGCGTCCCGTCGCAGCGCGGCGCCTTCGACGTCTTCTTGCACCCGCAGAACGGGAACGACTCGTTCTGCGCCGCCTCGAACTTCACCGGCGCAAAGCCCGTGCCCTTGTGCGATCCGTCGCAGTACGGCTGCTTGGCGCTTTTGCCGCAGGCGCACCACCAATAGGTCTTGCCGGCCTCGACATCGATCCGGTACGGGCTTTTCTGGCAAACGATGGGCAATGATTCGGACATCGACGTTTCTCCCGTTCTGTTATGCCGCGTCGTAGCCGTAGTCACGCCGAGCGGCTGGGGGTGTAACGTATCCGTCGCGCAGGTCTTCGGCTAGGGCCGCCCTGTCGCGTTCCCTGGCCGGACCATAGCCGCCCGACCCCGGCGCCTGCATCACCACCAGCGATCCCGCCGGTGCGAGGAACCCGCCCTTGCTGGTCAGCCGCCTGGCGTTCGACTGCGGGGCGACCAGTTCGATCATGGCGGGCGCGCCGGGCTGGCCGCCATTCAGGCCGAAGGGCGGGGTGACGGTGCGCTCGCAGCAGACGGACGCATGGGCCTGCTTTTCCAGCACCCGCCATACCCGGCGCACGCCCAGCCCGCCGCGATACAGCCCGGCCCCGCCGCTGTCGGGCACCAGGGCATATTCCTCGACCCGCAGCGGGAAGCTCATTTCCAGGATTTCGATCGGCGTGTTGCTCATGTTCGACACCGTCGAGGCGACGGCGTTGATCCCATCCTTCACCGGCCTCGCGCCGAACCCGCCCTTCACCGATTCGTAGCTGACGAAACGGTCGCCGGTGCGGTAGTCGACGCCGCCGAAGGTGATCACCGCCGAGGTGCCCTGCGAGCCCGCCATCACCGTATGGGGGGTGATCCGGTACATCGCCGCCATCACCATGTCGGCGACGCGGTGCGACATCTCGTGATTGGCATAGACCACCGGAGATGGATGCTGCGCGTGCACCACCGATCCCGGCGGGGCGGTGACGGTGACCGACCGCCAGCAGCCGGAGTTCGGCGGGATCAGGCTGGCGGGATCGGCGATCATCTTCAGCGCGCAGAACACGCCCGACGCGGTCACCGTCAGCGGGGT
>CAYZKM010000117.1:0-10593 GCA_964478525.1 uncultured Bifidobacterium sp. | reverse complement strand
CCCGCGCGCAGGATCGCGGTACTGCCGCCGAACATGTTCAGCGGCTCGCCCCATGATGGCGGCACGCCGGCGCCGACCGAATATCCCGTGGTGTGGATACGGAACGCATTCATCCCGGCCTCGGCAATCACCCGCCTGGCGGCCTCGTGCGGCACGATCGCGGGCGCACCGTCGCGCATTTCGGCCACGCAGGCCTCGAACGCGGCACGCACCACGGCGAAGATGTCCCGCACCCGCGCGCTGGGCCGCCCGAGATTGAACTGCCGTCCCAGCGTCTTGGTATAGCGCTTGTAGGCGCCGGCAAGCTCGACATTGCCGGCATCGCCCACCCGCAGCCGCCGCAGCGTTGGCGCGCCGTGGGAGAAGCCGCAGCGATCGCCGGTGACCAGGTTCATCGGACTGGCGGGCAGCGACCCGCCCTGCGACAGCAGCGATTGGTAGGCCGCGGCGGCCAGTTCCAGTTCCGTACGCCCCTCGGCGATCGTCGCAACCAATGCGTCGAGCGCGTTGTCCGCGATACGGGCGGATTGCCGGACATAGGCGATTTCGCGCGGCGATTTCACCTGCCGCAGCTCGGCGATCAGGCTCGCCGGTTCGCCGACCAGGGAAGCGCCCAGCATGTCACGCAAGCGTGGATACTGATGTGGATGCAGGTAATAGGCCGGTGTCTCCAGCCCGACGCGTGCGCTGGTCAGGCCGAACCGGGCGGCAACCCGGGCGAAGGCATCCAGCGGATCCTCGGGTTCGCCGCCGCCCCAGCCGATCACCTCCGTGGCGCAGGTATCGGCGGCGAATTCCGCCGCATCGGACAGGCGGGTGAACATCACCAGAGGGCCGGGATCAGCGGACAGCAGCAGGCATTGGAAGGTCTGGTAGCTTTTGGCCTCGGCCCCGATCAGCCAGTGCAGCGACATCGGATGCATCACGATCAGCCAGTCCAGCCCGGCCTCCCCCACCGCCTGGCGCGCACGGGATTGACGATCGATGAAATCGTCGGGGGGGAAGTCGAAGCGGGACATGGAAACTCCGGGACCTTGGGGACGGGTTCACGAAAACCGGGGAATGACCTTCTCGCCGATGATCTCGATCGAGCGCAACACCTGCGCATGCGTCGTATGGCCGATCTGGAACATGAAGATCATCTGGTCCAGGCCCGCCTGCGCCCAGCGCTCCACCTGCCGGCATACCGCGTCGGCGTCGCCGCCGATCGCCATGCCCGCCCGGATCATGTCATCATCGCTGTATGACGCCATGCGCGCCTTGATCGCCGCCACACCTTCGGACGACCCGAACCGGACCTTGTTCAACTCGGCTTCGTTGTCGCCGTAATAGTATCGCGCGGCGGCACATCCCAGCTTCTTGCCGATCGCATTGTCGTCGTGCACCGCGCCGACGGCGAACGCACCGACATGGTTGTTCACGAAACGACCGACCGGCGTGGCGGACCGGATGGCGGCGCGATAGGCGTCGACATGGGGCTTCACTTCCTCGGGCGTGTAGCGGGTCACACCCAGCACGCCCACGCCATCGGCGCCCGCGCGCTCGAACGTTTCCAGGTTGGATGCCGCGTACCACAGCGGCGGATGCGGGCGCTGCACCACGCGCGGCAGCACGTGGCGCGCCGGCAGGTCGAAATGCTCGCTTTTGTATCCAGGGAAGTACTCGCTATCCATCATCTCGACCACGGCCTTCAGCGCGTCACGCTGCACCGACCGCGAATGCGCCGGATCGGCGTTGAAGCCCAGGCCCTCGACCACATAGGCAGCGGTGCCGCGACCCGCGCCGAACTCGCACCGCCCATTCGACAGCACATCCAGCGTCGCCACGCGCTCGGCGATCATGAACGGGTTGTGGCAAGGCATCAGGATGACAGCAAAGCCCAGGCGGATCGTGCTGGTGCGCTGCGACAGCGCGGCCAGCACCATCTCGGGCGCCGGGCAATGCCCGACCTCGCGGAAGAAATGCTGTTCCGTGATCCAGAAATGGCTGAACCCGGCCTGCTCGGCCGCGACCACATGATCCAGGTTGTTCCAGTAGGTGGTGCGCTCATCCATTTCGATCCAAGGCTGCGTCACCTGGACCTGCGTCAGCAGTCCGAACTTCATGTCTCGTCCCCGCGTTGAACCCTGGCCGACCCTAGGAACGCCGCCGCCTTGCGTCCAAGGCATAACATGCATAGGGGATATAACCGGATCGTTATGGCAAAGGGCGATGGAAACCAAGGCGCTGCGCTATTTCCTGACCGTTGCCGAATGCGGCAGCCTCAGCCGCGGGGCGGAACTGCTGCGCATCTCCCAGCCCGCCATCAGCCGCCAGATCGCCAAGCTGGAACAGGATGTGGGCGCCCCGCTGTTCCGCCGCCATGGCCACGGCGTCAGCCTGACGGAAGCCGGGCAGACCCTGCTTGCCCGCGGGCAGGAAGTGCTGCGCACGCTGGACCAGGCGCGGGCCGAAATCCGCTCTGCCCAGCGCGGGCCATCGGGCGTCATCACCCTGGCCCTGCCGCCCGCCGCCGCCTGGTTCCTGGGTCCGCGCCTGGTCGAGCGGTTCGGCCTGTCCCACCCCAACGTGTTCCTGCGCCTGGTCGGCGGCTTCTCCAGCCATATCCACGAATGGCTGATCCGCGGACAGGCCGACATCGCCTGCCTGCACGACCCGCTGCCGCAGAAAGGCTTCGAGATCACGCCCCTGTTCGACGAGGAAGTGTTCCTGGTCGGCCGCGCCGACGCCGCGCCGTTCCGCCGGGATTGGGTGCGCATCGCCGACCTGGCCGAGGTGCCGCTGCTGCTGACCAGCCGCCCCAACGCCTCGCGCCGGCTGCTGGATACCTGGGTGGCACGGACCGGCGTAACGCTGACCGTCCGCGCCGAGGTCGATGACCACCTGATCATCCGATCCCTGATCCGCGCCGGCCTGGGATTCAGCCTGCTGACCCGCGGCGCGTTCGACGCCGACCTGCGCGCCGGGGCGGTGCAGGCGTGGCGGTTCCGCCCCCGTGCCTATTGGCCGCTGGCCGTGGTGCGCGCCGCCGACCCCGACCGCCCGCCGCTGCTGGACGCCTTCCACGCCACGCTGTGCGCGGTGGCGCGGTCGATGCCCGTGACAGACTGAACGGTCCGGTGCATCCTGGCCCCGCAAACCAAACCCGAGAAACCAAACCCGAGGAGCATCCACCATGGCTGGCAACGGAGACATGATCATCGAGCGCGACCGGCAGCGCATGGAGGCGATGGGCAAGAAGGACATCGCCGCCCTGAAGAACATGATCTGCAAGGGCCTGATCTACACCCATTCCTCGGCACGCATGGACACCAAGGACACGCTGCTGGGCGCGATGGAGTCGGGCTCGACCGTCTATACGTCCGTCGTGCCGTCCGACGTGGTCGCGCAGGACCTGGGCGAGGTCGTGGTGCTGACCGGCAAGGCCGCCATCAGCGTGATGTCGGGCGGCAAGCCCAACGCGTTCAATGTCCGCTTCACCGATGTCTGGCAGAACCAGGGTGGCACGTGGCGGATGGTGACGTGGCAGTCGACCCGCCTGGCGGATTGATCGGCGATGCTGTCTGACCGGTTGCTGCGGGAAGCCGAGGCCCTGCTCGCGGCGTGCCGAGCGAAAGGGGTGACGCTGGCGACGGTGGAGAGTTGCACGGGCGGGCTGATCGCCGCGGCGCTGACCGCCATCGCCGGGTCCTCGGACGTCGTCGATCGCGGCTTCGTGACCTATTCCAACGAGGCCAAGAACGAGATGGTCGGCGTGCCCATGGACCTGATCCAGGCCCATGGCGCGGTCAGCGAGGAGGTGGCGCGCGCCATGGCCTCGGGCGGGGTTGCGCAGTCGCGGGCGACGATCGCGGTGTCGGTCACCGGGGTCGCCGGTCCCGGCGGCGGGTCGGCGGCCAAGCCCGTCGGCCTGGTCTGCTTCGGCCTGGCGCAGCGCGGACAGGACACGGTCAGCACGCGAGAGGTCTTCCCCGGCGACCGCACCGCGATCCGAGCGGCGACGGTGGCCAAGGCGTTCGCCCTGATCCGGGCGCGTCTGTGACCGCCCCGCCATCGCACGGATAACGGAAGGCCGGGCCGGCTGCCCGGTCTTCCCCCTTGCGGCGCCTGCCCTGCGCTGGCAGGAACCGCGGCGATGAACGTCGCACCCACGAACCCCGCGCGGGCCCCCGCTCGGGCCCCCGCGCGGGCCATCGAGATCCTGGACCGCGTCATGCTGGTCAGCCTGCTGCTGACCATCCCGCTGCTGCTGCACGCCCACGGCTTTGCCGAGGCCAGCATGGCGGCCGTCGGCCTGAGCTTCCTGGGCCGGTCCGCCATCCTGCGCACATGGGCCTGGCTGCGCACGCCCTGGGTGGTCGTCGCACTGATCTGGTGGACCTGGCTGACCCTGTGCTCCCTCCCCATCCCCCCGCTCGGCCTCGGCGAGGGCGGCGCCCGATCGTTGACGCAGGCGCTGATGACCATCCGCTTCATCCTGCTCGCCGCCGCCATGGAGCACTGCGTCCTGCGCGCCCGTTCCGCTCGCCGGTGGCTGTACGGGCTGATCGCGGCGTCGGTGGCCTATATGTCGTTCGGCTGCCTGTTCCAGTTCACTTTCGGGCGGAACATGTATGGCTGGCCCCGCTTCGTGGACGGCGAGCTGACCGGCCCGTTCGGCACGCCGCGCGCCGGCCCCGTGATGGCTCGGCTGATGATGCCCGCCGTGGTGCCACCGATCATGGCGCTGCTGGACAGACGAGCGGCGCGACCGGTGCTGGGCGCGGTGGTGCTGCTGGCGGGGAGCGTGGTGGTGATGGTGCTGGTGGGGCAGCGCATGCCTCTGGTGCTGACCCTGGGCAGCCTGCTGCTGTCGGGCCTGCTGATCCGCCGCCTGCGCCTGCCGGTGGCCGCGACCTGCCTGGTGGCCGCCGTGCTGATCGCCGCGTCCCCGATGGTGGCGCCCACGGCGTACAACCGGCTGGTCGTGAAATTCTCCAACCAGATGGCACATTTCCCGTCCAGCCATTACGGCCTGCTGTACACGCGCGCGGTGCAGATCGGCCTGCATCACCCGCTGACCGGGCTGGGCTTCGACGGGTTCGGCACCGGCTGCCCGCGCCCCGAGCATTTCAGCCCCAGCCTGGACGGGGTGAAGCCCGACGGCGGTGGCGCCGGGATCTGCTGGGTGCATCCGCATAATTTCTATGCCCAGGCGCTGTCGGATGGCGGGTTCATCGGCCTGGCGCTGTTCGCCACGCTGGCCGGGTTCTGGCTGGTGCCGCTGGCCCGTGGCCTGTGGCGCGACCCCGATCCTGTGCGCGTCGGGCTGTTCGCCACGCTGGCGGTGCAGTTGTGGCCCATCCAATCCTCCAGCGGCTTCAACTCCATGCCGCTGGCCGGGTGGTTCTTCCTGCTGGTCGGCTGGGGCATGGCCGAGGCCCGGTGGCGCGCCTCCGCCCCATGAAGGTTGCCGTCGTCCAGCCGTTGCCGGGGATCGGCGACATGATCTGGCACCTGGCGCATATCCGCGCCATCGCCGCCCATGTGGGAGAGCCGATCACGCTGATCGCCAAGCCGCGATCGGCCGGTGACCAGATCTTCAGCGGCGAGCAGACGGTGCGCGACGTGGTCTGGCTGGACCGCAACCCCGATGCCGGAGACGGCCGGCACGACGGCACCGGCATGCTCGCCATGGCCGCCGCCCTGCGTGCTCGGCGCTTTGACCGGGCCTATCTGCTGCATCACAGTCGCAGCATCGCGACGCTGCTGTGGCTGGCGCGCATTCCCGCCCGGTATGGCTATGGCGCCGGGTGGCAGCGCCTGTTCCTGAACCGCCGCCCCTTTCTTTCGGCGGCCGAACAGCGCCTGACCCCGCCCGAGCAGGCCAGCGCCTGGCTGGCGCGGGCCGGCATCGCGCAGCCCGAGGCTGAACCGACCCTGGCGGTGAACGCAACCGCGCGGGCGGCGGTGGCAGCACGGGTGCCGGGGCCGCTGGTCGCGATCGGGATCGGCACGTCCGAGCCCTACAAGCAATGGGGTGCCGCCAATTTCGCCGCCCTGGCGACGGCTCTGCTGGATGCCGGATGGGCGAGCGCGGTGCTGACCGGCGGGCGGGCCGAGGCGGCGCTGGCCGAGGACATCCGCGATCGGGTGGGCGATCGACGGGACCGGGTCGTGGTGGCGGACGGGTGGCATCTGTCCGAGGTAATCGCGCTGTGCGATGCGGCCGGGTTCTATGTGGGGAACGACACCGGGGCGATGAACATCGCGGCCGCCGCGGGGCGGCACGCCTATGGGCTGTTCGGGGCGACCCCGGTGCTGGCGCACAGCCGGCGGATCGTCGGGATCACCCCGCCGGGGGGGATCGACAAGGCGACGGGCATGGGCCGCATCAGCCTGGGCATGGTGCTGGCGGCGATCGCGGCGGACCGAGGACGATTGGGGCCGTAGGCCGGCAGGTCAGTGGCAGGCGCAGCCGGGGGTGGGGCCGTCCTGCTGGCGGACCAGGTGATGGTCGATCCATTCGGCGACCAGGCGGCGTGCCTCGTTCATCGAGGCCTCGGGGTGGTGGATCCGGTACAGGGCCGTGCAGGCCTGGAACGCGCTCAGGTCGTCGGACCCGACCTGCCGAAGCTCCCGATAGGCCGTGACCACGGCACGTTCACACCGGCGGGTCATTACGATTTCACGGCCCATGCCTGGACGGTCCCCTGTCGATTGAGAATTAGTCGATTGAGAATTAATCGCATCTGCAGCGAGTATAGGGGGAGGCGCATGGGAGGGCAAGAGATCGGGGCCGGAATAGTCCCCCGCGCCCCGGCCGACCGGGGATGCCCGGCATATCGTTTCATTTGTTGATATCAGACCGAGGCGGCCCCAACCCTCGACACCCCCGGAAATTCGTGTAGCCATTCCCGCCACCACCCCGCGCGTCCAGAGAGGGCCCCATGTCCGAGACCGAATTCCCCACCTTCGCAACCGTGCTCTACGACGAGCCGCGCCCCGGTGTGGCGCGCGTCACGCTGAACCGCCCGGAAAAGCGCAACGCCCAGAACATGCAGATGACCTACGATCTGAACAGCGCCTTCGATTTCGCGGTCCAGCAACCGCACATCAAGGTCATCGTGCTGGCCGCGGTCGGGGAACATTTCAGCTCGGGCCACGATCTTTCCGGCGACGGCAGCAAGACCTGGCGCGATTTCCCGATCCTGGGCACCTGGGCCAATTTCGACCAGCCGGGCGCCGAGGGCCGCTATGCGCGCGAGATGGAGATCTATCTGGAAATCACCGAACGCTGGCGCAACATCTCGAAGCTGATGATCGCGCAGGTCCAGGGCAAATGCGTCACCGGCGGGCTGATGCTGGCCTGGTGCTGCGACCTGATCGTGGCCAGCGACGATGCGCAGTTCATCTGCACATCCTCCAAGATGGGCGGATCGGGCGTGGAGTTCTATGCCTACCCGTGGGAGATCGGGCCCCGCCGCGCCAAGCAATGGCTGCTGACCGGCGAATTGTCGGCGGAAAAGGCCGAGAAATACGGCATGGTCAATGAACTCGTGCCGCGCGCGGAGCTGGAGAAATACACGCTGGACCTGGCCGAACGCATGACGGCGCACACGTCGTGGACGCTGACCATGGCCAAGACACAGGTGAACCACGCGCAGGATTCGCAAGGCCGCCGCACTGCGATGCAATACGGCTTCGTCGTGCATCAGTTGGGCCACGCGCACCGGCAGTTGACCGTGGGCGCGGCGATCGATCCCAACACGCTGCCCGAGAATATCCGCCAGCACTATCTGCGGCGGGAGGAGCGGAAAAAGGACCAGAAGGCGACCTGGTAACAAACGCAACCGGAGGGGCTGCGAAGCCCCTCCAGGTAGGCTTCAGCCGCCGAACCTCGCGATCTCCGCGTCCGACAGCCCGAAGGCGGCCATTGTTTCCCGCGGCGAAACCGCGCCAGGCGGCGTCGGCGTCCCCAGCTTCGTGCCACTGAACCGTGGCGCCGGCGCCGGCTGGCGCATCCCGCCCACATCGATGAACGCCTGCCGCTGCACATTGTGCGGATGGGCATGCGCCTCGTCCATCGATAGCACCGGGGCAAAGCATGCATCCGTGCCCTCCAGCCGCTGGCACCACGCGTCGCGCGTGCGGGTCTTGAACACCGCGGCCAGCTTGTCCTTCACCGCCGGCCACTTGTCCTTCTCCCACTGCGCGGGCAGCGACTTCGGATCGATCTCCAGCCGCTGCAGCAGTTCGGCGTGGAACTTGGCCTCGATGGGCGCAATACTGATGTATTGACCGTCGGCGCATTCATAGACTTCGTAGAAATACGCACCGGAATCGAGCTGGTTCTGGCCCCGCGGCTCGGTCAGCCGCCCGCCGGCCTTCATCGCATAGATCGGCGTCATCAACGACAGCGCGCCATCCACCATCGCCGCGTCCACCACCTGGCCGTGGCCGGTCGTGCGGTCCGAGATGATCGCCGCCAGCAGCCCGGTCACCAGGTACAGCGCCCCGCCGCCATAGTCGCCCACCAGGTTCAGCGGCGGTGTCGGCTTCTGCCCCGCGCGGCCGATGGCGTGCAGGGCGCCGGTCACGGCGATGTAGTTCAGGTCATGCCCCGCGGCCAGCGCCAGAGGTCCCTCCTGCCCCCAGCCGGTGACGCGGCCATAGGCCAGCTTCGGGTTGCGCTTCAGACAGACATCCGGCCCCATGCCCAGCCGCTCCATCACGCCTGGGCGGAAGCCCTCGATCAGCGCGTCCGACGCGTCGATCAGTTGCAATGCCAGTGCCACCGCCTCGGGCTTCTTCAGGTCCAGGCCGATCGAGGCGCGGCTGCGTTTGGTGAACTCGAACTGCTCGGGCATCGGCACGCCCAGGTCGGCCGGGCCGGTGCGGTCGATGCGCAGGATGGTCGCACCCATGTCCGCCAGCATCATCGATGCCATCGGCGCCGGTCCGATCCCCGCGAACTCAACGATCTTGACGCCTGCCAAGGGTCCCATGGCCGTTTCCTATCCGGTTTATGCAATGGCACCGATTAAGGCGCCGATGGCGGACCGATGCAATGCCGGCACGCCCGGGCGGAAGCCTTTGCAAGCGCGCCGGGTCCGCTAGCGCGCTTTCCGGCCGACCGTAAGCGGTCAGCGCGCGCTATCTTATTGTCTGATCGCATGATTCACCCGCTGCCACGATTCCGCTCAGCGGGATCATGCTCTGTGTCTGATCGCATGATTCACCCGCTGCCACGGTTCCGCTCAGCGGGATCATGCTCTAGCATCGCCGCCGCATGACCGACTCGCCCGACCCCACGATCCCCGCCGGACGCTGGCAGCGCACGCTGTGGGCCATGGTGGGCATCCAGTTCATCATGACCATGTCGGTCAGCTTCCTCAGCCCCATCATCCCGCTGATACTGCCTGAACTCGGAGTCGACTCGGTCGAGGCGGTGGGCATCTGGTCGGGCATCATCACCGGGGCGACATCGTTCGTGGCCGCGTTCGCCTCGCCCTTGTGGGGTCGGATTTCCGACCGGCACGGGCGCAAGCTGTCGCTGCTGCGGGCCAGCTTCGCGATCGGGGTGTTCACCGGCCTGATGGGCCTGGCGACCAATGTGTGGTGGTTCTTCGGCGCGCGGGCGGTGATGGGCGCCTTCGCCGGCTTCACCGCCTCGGCGATCGCCCTGGTCGCGTCACAGGTGCCGGAACGCCGGCTGGGCTGGGCGCTGGGCTGGCTCAGCACCGGGCAGCTGGTGGGATCGCTGGTCGGCCCGGTGGTCGGCGGCGCGATGGCCGACATCACCGGCAGCTATCGCACGCCGTTCTTCTGGACCGCGGTGATCACCATGATCGCCCTGGCCCTGGTGTGGTGGATCGTCGAGGAGGATTTCACCCCGCCCAGGCCATCCGCGAAATCGAAATCGCTGTGGGGCGGGCTGGCGATGATGACGGCATCGTCCGGCATCATGGCACTGTTCTTCGTGCTGCTGATGGCGCAGTTCAGCGTGCGCACGGTGCAGCCCGTGGTGACCCTGTTCGTGCAGGAGCTGATCGGTTCCCCCCCGCATATCGCCACGCTGTCGGGCATCGCGTTCTCGATCACCGGCCTGGCCAACCTGATCGCCGCCCCGTTCCTGGGCAATCGCAGCGACGTGATCGGGTACCGCCGGGTGCTGCTGATCTCGCTGGCCGGCGCGGCGGTCACGTCGATCCCGCAGATCTGGGTCCAGAGCTACTGGCTGTTCGTCGCCGAACGGTTCGCCGTGGGGCTGTTCATTGGCGGCATCCTGCCCACCGCCAACGCGCTGATCGGGCGCAGCGTGCCACGGGAAAGCCGCGGGTCCATCTATGGCATGACCGCATCCGCCACCTTCATGGGCAACTCGCTCGGCCCCCTGGTCGGCGGGCTGATCGCGGCCAGCCTGGGCCTGCGCTGGGTGTTCGCGCTGACCGCGCTGCTGCTGGTGATGAACCTGGCCTGGGTCTGGTTCGCGGTGAAGGAATTCCACGAGGACGCATAGCAGGCGCAGTCCCCGCTTCCCTGTGCGCAACAAACCGCGTTAGAGCATGATCCCGCTGAGCGGAATCGTGGCAGCGGGTGAATCATGCGATC
>CAYZKM010000116.1:0-10655 GCA_964478525.1 uncultured Bifidobacterium sp. | reverse complement strand
TACACCGGCACGGTGATGGTGGTCACCCACGACCGCTACTTCCTGGACAACGTGACCGGCTGGATCCTGGAGATCGAGCGCGGCCGCGGCTATCCGTTCGAGGGCAACTATTCGTCCTGGCTGCAGCAGAAGCGCAAGCGCCTGCAGCAGGAGGAGAAGGAGGAAAGCGCTCGCCAGCGCGCGCTGGCCGCCGAATCCGAATGGATCGCCGCATCCCCCCGTGCTCGCCAGACGAAAAGCCGCGCGCGTATCCAGCGCTATGAGGAGATGCTGCAGAAATCGCAGGAGCTGGTGGCCGGCGTGGCGGAGATCGTCATCCCGCCCGGCCCGCGCCTGGGCAACATCGTGATCGAGGCCGAGGGCCTGCGAAAGGCGTATGGCAACAACGTCCTGATCGACGATCTGAACTTCAAGCTTCCTCCGGGCGGTATCGTCGGTGTGATCGGGCCGAACGGCGCGGGCAAGACCACGCTGTTCCGCATGATCACCGGCCAGGAAGTGCCCGATACCGGGTCTCTGCGGGTGGGGGAGACGGTGCGGCTGGGCTATGTCGACCAGTCGCGCGACAGCCTGGACCCGGACAAGACGGTCTGGGAGGAAGTGAGCAGCGGCGAGGAGGTCATCTATCTGGGCAAGCGCGCCGTGCAGTCGCGCGCCTATGTCAGCGCGTTCAACTTCAAGGGCTCGGACCAGCAGAAGAAGGTCGGCATCCTCTCCGGCGGTGAGCGCAATCGCGTGCACCTGGCGAAGATGCTGAAGACCGAACACAACGTCATCCTGCTGGACGAGCCGACGAACGATCTGGACGTGGACACGCTGCGCGCGCTGGAAGACGCGCTGGCCGAGTTCGCCGGCTGCGCGGTGATCATCAGCCATGACCGCTGGTTCCTGGATCGGCTGGCGACGCATATCCTGGCGTTCGAGGGTGACAGCCACGTCGAGTGGTTCGAGGGCAACTTCGAGGCCTATGAGGAAGACAAGCGCCGCCGCCTGGGTGCCGATGCGACCGAACCGCACCGGATCAAGTACCGTCCGCTGGCGCGATAGCCCGCCCTGGCATCGGCGCGCCGCCGTCCCTCGGCGCGCGCCGACGGCCCCCGATTGCCCATCCGGGCCCGACCCGTCACACTGCTGGCACACACGCAGCATCGAGCGGGAGGGAACCAATGGGCTATAAGATCGCAATCATGGGCACCGGGGCCGTCGGCGCCTATGCCGGCGCCCACATGGCGCGCGCCGGCGAGGATGTCACCTTCATCGACCCGTGGCCGGCCAATGTGGAAACGATGAAGGCCAACGGCCTGAAAGTCTCCCATCTGCGCGACGTCGAGCCCTGGTCCACCCCGGTGCGCGCCCTGCACCTGACCGAGCTGCAGCAGGCGGCCAAGGAAAAGCCGTTCGACATGGCCTTCGTCTGCATGAAATCCTACGACACCGAATGGGCGACGACGATGATCGCCCAGTACCTGGCGCCGAACGGGTTCGTCGTGTCGTTGCAGAACTGCATGAACGAGGAAACCATCGCCGGCGTCGTCGGCTGGGGCAAGGTGGTCGGCTGCATCGCGTCGTCGATCACCGTCGATCTGTTCGAGCCCGGCCATGTCAAGCGCGCTGCCGGCAAAAGCGGTGACAAGCACACGGTCTTCCGCACCGGCGAAGTGCATGGCCGGATCACCGACCGCGTCGAGGAAGTCCGCCGCCTGGTGGCCCTGGCGGACTCGGCGCTGGCCACGACGAACATCTGGGGCGAGCGCTGGTCCAAGCTGGTGACGAACGCGATGGCGAACGGGATGTCCGCCTCGACCGGGCTGATCAGCAAGGCGATCCTGACCAACGACACGCTGCGCCGCTTCGGTTCGCGCCTGGGCTCGGAGGCCATTCGCGTCGGGCAGGCGCTGGGCTATCAGCTTGAGGAAGTGCACCATATCGATCCCGAGGTGATCGCGCGCGCCGGCGAGGGCGATGCCGCGGCGACCAAGGAGTACGACGAACACCGCCTGGCCGAGGTGGCCAAGGCCGGCGGTGGTGAGCATCGTCCGTCGATGGGCCAGGACATGGTGAAGGGCCGCCGCACCGAGATCGAGTTCCTGAACGGGCTGATCGTGCGCAAGGGCGAGGAAATCGACATCGCGACCCCCGCCAACGCCGCGCTGGTCGATATCGTCAAGCGCGTCGAGAAGGGCGAGCTGCAGGCCGATCCGAAGCACATCCTGGACCTGCGGCTGAACTAGTGTGCTTTCCGGCTGACCGTAAACGGTCAGCGCGCGCTATCTTATTGTTTGATCGCATGATTCACCCGCTGCCACGATTCCGCTCAGCGGGATCATGCTCTAGGCATCCGCCCCCGGGTGGTCAGCACAGGCCGATCACCCGGGGGCAGGCCACACGCCCCTAGGCCGACCGAACCTGCGCGAGGAAGGTGCCCATCTCTTTCGTCAGGGTCTCGGACTGGCGCGACAGGTCCCCCGACGAACTCAGCACCTGCGCCGCCGCGGCACCCGTGTCGTTGGCGGCCGAGCGCACGCCCTGGATGTTCTCGCCGACCGCGCGTGTGCTTTCGGCGGTCTGTTGGACGTTGCGGGCAATCTCGGCGGTGGCGCTGCCCTGTTCCTCGACGGCCGAGGCGATCGTGGTGGCGATGCTGCTCACCTGCTCGATGGTCGAGCCGATATTGCGGATCGCCGACACCGCCTCGCTGGTCGATTGCTGAATCTCATTGATCTGGCTGCCGATCTCCTGCGTTGCCTTGCTCGTCTGCTCGGCCAGGTTCTTCACCTCGGACGCGACCACCGCGAAGCCCTTGCCGGCATCGCCGGCGCGGGCCGCCTCGATCGTCGCATTCAGCGCCAGCAGATTGGTCTGCCCGGCGATGTTGCTGATCAGGTCGATCACCTGCCCGATCTTCTGCGCGTTCTCGGCCAGCGTGCGCACGATCCCGTCGGTGCGGCGGGCCTCGCTGACGGCTTCGCCGCTGATGCGGGCCGATTCATGCACCTGGCGAGTGATTTCGCCGATCGAGGCCGCCAGCTCCTCGGCCGCCGCGGCGACGGTCTGCACGCCGGCGCCGGCCTCCTCGGCCGCCTCCGCCACGACCGAGGCCTGCTGGTTGGCCTGCGTCGCGGTGGCCGCCATCGACTGCGCGGTCATGTGCAGCTCATGCGATGCCGAACCCAGCATGGACACCAGGGACCCGATATTGGCCTCGAACGTGTCGGCGGTCCTGGCCATCGCAGCCTTTCGCTCGGCCTCGGCCGCCTGGCGTTGCGCATCCTGCTGGACGCGCAGCGCTTCCACCTCGCGCGCATTGGTGCGGAAGATGGCAACCGTGCGCGCCATCGCGCCCAGCTCGTCCGCCCGTTCCAGGCCCGGCACCTCGGCGTCGAGCTCGTTGCGCGCATAGGCGTCCATCACCGTGCCCAGCTGAGTCAGCGGACGGGCCAGGCGGCGCGCGCCGATCCACAGGCCCAGGACCACGACGACCAGGACGCCGATCGCGGATGCGCCGATCGTCCACAGGATCGACGTCTCGGTGGCCGCCGACATCTGGGGGCCGGCCTTCTCCACCGACTCGACCAGGGTGTTCGACACGGCGCGCGACGACTCGATCGTCGCCCGCATCTGCGGCTTGCAGTCGCGATTGATCAGCTCGGCCGCCTTGGCGTTGTCTTCCGGCGTCGTCGCCCGTCCGGCTGCCTGGATGCCCGGCTCGCATCCGGCGGTGGCACGGCGGAACCGTTCGATCTGCGTGGCCAGCGCCGCCGCCTCGGCGGTGTAGCCGGTCGCCAGCAGTTTGGCCCGCGCTTCTTCCCAGCGGGTGTTGGTGAGCTGCTGCGCATCCTTGATCTCGGCCATCAGGCGCGCGTTGCCCTCGGTCGTCGTTTCGGCGATCAACTGAAACACCGTCGACATGTACAGCTCGGCCGACGTTCTGCCGCGGATGGTCTTGTAGACAGCACCGGTCACGTGATCCAGCAGGTCGTTATAGGCGGTGTCGACCGACTGCAGACGCTGGGCCGACACGCCCAACGCCCCGACCGTTACGATTGTGAACAGGCCGATGATCAGCCCGATCTTCGTCCTGATCCGCAAATTGTCGATGGAGAATGTGCCTGCCATGCCCGGGTCCTTGTGCGACGGTTTCGTCAGGGGTGCACCCCCGCATCCCTCTGGCTGGCGTTGTCGCACGCGGGAATGAACAAAGACTTAAGGCGGCGCCCCCACCTTCCAAAACCGCCCCGCGCGGGTCCATAAACGCGGACGAACGAACGGGGAGTTGCGCGGCATGAAACCGAGGCTGGTGCTGGCGTGCCTGATGCCGACCGATGTGAACATCCGCGCCGCGGAGCAGTTCGACGCCCTGATCGTGCAGGGCAAGGATGACATGACCGTCCCGCAGGTGATCGACGCCGCCACGCGCCACCGCGCCGATGCGATCATGTTCACCAATACCCTGCCCCTGGACGCCGCCGCGATCGCGCAACTGCCGGCATCGGTGCGGGTCGGGGCCACCAGCAGCGTGGGATACGATCATATCGACGTCACCGCCGCGAAGGCGCGCGGCATGGCCGTGACCAACACGCCCGGCGTGCTGACGGAATGCACCGCCGACTTCGCCTTCATGATGCTGCTGGCCGCGGCCAGGCGCGCCTATGAATATGACCGGATCATGCGGCAGGGCTGGCGCTATCGGATCGGGCAGGGGGACCTGCTGGGCGTGCGCGTCACCGGCAAGACGCTGGGCATCCTTGGCATGGGCCGCATCGGCCAGGCCATGGCGCAGCGCGGCCGCGGCTTCGACATGAAGATCGTCTACCACGCCCGCAATCGCCTGCCACCGGAACAGGAGAAGGGCGCGACCTATTTCGCCGACTTCCACGCCATGCTGCCGCATTGCGACTTTCTGTCGCTGCATGCCCCCGCCACCCAGGCGACCGACCGGATCGTCGGTGCCCGCGCCTTCGCGCTGCTGCCCAAGGGGGCGGTGCTGGTGAATGTCTCCCGCGGCGGGCTGGTGGACGAGGATGCGATGCACGACGCCCTGACCTCTGGCCGTCTGTTCGCCGCCGGGCTGGATGTGTTCCGCTCCGAGCCCGATTTCGACATGCGGTTCGCCACGCTGGACAACGTGATCCTGTCGCCGCATGTCGGCAGCGCCTCACGCGAGACGCGCAACGCCATGGGCTTCCGCGCGCTGGACAACATCGCCGCCGTGCTGGCGGGGCAGGGACCGATCGATCCGCTGTGGACCTGACGCATCACCTGTTCCCCGGCTGAAGGAGCCCCCACACATGTCACTGCGCATCGCCATCGGCGGCTTCCTGCATGAAAGCCATTCCTTCGCGCCGCGGCCGACCACCTATGCCAACTTCCAGGAACCGGGCGGGCTGCCGCCGCTGCGCATCGGCGACGCGCTGATCCCGGGGCTGCGCGACTGCTCGATCGGGTCGGGTGGTGCGATCGCCGTGGCGGAAGCCGCCGGTGTCGACCTGGTTCCGCTCGCCTGGGGCTTCGCCAACCCCGCCGGACCGGTGGAGGACGAAGCGTTCGAGCGGCTGGCCGCGCTGAACTGCGCCTTCCTGTCCATGGCGCTGGATAAAGGGCCGCTGGACGGGGTGTATCTCGATCTGCATGGCGCCGCGGTGGCCGACAGTTATCCAGACGCCGAGGGCGAGCTGCTGCGCCGCGTCCGCGCCATCGTCGGGCCGGACATGCCGCTGGTCATCAGCCTGGATCCGCACGCCAATGTCACCGCGCAGATGGTGCGCCTGGCCGACGCGGTGGCACCCTATCGCACCTATCCGCATGTCGACATGCGTGAGGCCGGGGCGCGGGCGATGACGCTGCTGCTGCACCGGATCGCGCGCGGCAAGCCGTGGGCGCGGGCGTTCCGTCAGCTCGATTTCTGGATTCCGCTGGGCAGCCAGTGCACGATGATGCCGCCGATGCAGCCGGTGATGACCGCGCGTGATGCGGTCGCGACGCAGACCGGGGTGGCGGAACTGGCGTTCTGCTTCGGCTTTCCCTATGCCGACTTCGCCGATTGCGGCGCGGCCATTGCGGCGTTCGCCGACACCCAGGCGATGGCCGACACCGCCGCCGATACGCTGGCGGCCGAGGTGAACCGGCGCGAACCGACCTTCGTCCAGCACACCATGCCATCAGCCCAGGCAGTAACCGAGGCTCGGCGTCTGGCCGCGCATGCCAAAGGCCCGATCGTGCTGGCCGACACCCAGGACAATCCCGGCGGCGGCGGGCATGGCGACACCACGGAACTGCTGTCCGAACTCGTGCGCCAGGGTGCGAGGGGCGCTGTCGTCTGCCTGATCAACGATTCCGAAAGCGCGGCTGCCTGCCACGCGGCCGGGCAGGGCGCGACGGTGGCGCTGTCGCTGGGCGGCAAGTCCGACGGAATGCCATACAGATGCCATGCGACCGTCGAGACGCTGACCGATGGCGCGTTCACGCTGACGGGGCCGATGGGCAAGGGGAATCCCGGCAATCTCGGCCCGACCGCGCTGATCGATATCGACGGGATCAAGGTGATCGTCACCTCGCGCAAGATGCAGGCGCTGGACCAGGCGATCATCCGCCATGTCGGGATCGAGCCGACCGCCTGCCCGATCCTGGCATTGAAGTCGTCGGTGCATTTCCGTGCCGACTTCGCACCGATCGCCGGCGACATCATCGTGGCGATCGCGCCGGGCCCGGTGGTGGCGGACCCGGCGATCCTGAACTTCCGCCACGTGCGGGCCGAGATCCGCCGCCGCCCGCGGCTTGCGCCGGCGGGCAGCTAAACCATCGTCACCCGGCCGGTGGCGATGTCGTAGACCGAGCCGACCACCTTGATGCTGCCGGCTTTCACCATCGGTGCCAGCAGCGGCTCGCTTTTCGACAGGTCGGCGACGGTTGTCCTGACGTTCTGCACGATCGAGGCGGCCAGAAGGTCGGCGGGCTTCTGCGCTTCGGCCGTCTTCACCGACGGGACGATCCGGTCGATCAGCTCCGGCAGGTGCCCGGGCAGCATGATGTTCTCCCGATAGACCTTGATCGCCGCTTCCACCGCGCCGCAGGCCGAGTGCCCCATGACCATGATCAGCGGCACGCCCAGGAATTTCGCGCCGTATTCCAGGCTGGCGATGCCATAGGAGGTCTCGACATTGCCGGCGACGCGCACGACGAACAGTTCGCCGGGCTTCTGGGCGAACACCAGTTCCGGGATCACCCGCGAATCGGCGCAGGACAGGATCGAGGCGATGGGCGCCTGGCCCATGGACCGCCCACTGCGCCCGGCGGCGTAATCGCCCACCGTCACCTTGCCGGCCATATAGGTGGCGTGGCCGGCCATCAGCCGCTTCAGCGCGATATCGGGCGTGACCGCCGCCTTGGGGTCCGCCGCGCGGGCGGTGCGCGCGGCCACCAGCCCGGCAGCAAGGCCGCCCAGCATGAAGCGGCGGGACAGGGCGGGGCGGTTCACGTCAATGCAGGTCTGGCACATCAATACTGACTCCGATGATCGTGGGGCCATCCGAACCGAACGGCGGCGCGGTGTCCACTTCAATTCGTCATGACGCCATGACCAGCGGCAGAATCGCGTCCGGGCGAGGGATCGGCGCCACCGCGCCATAGCCGGTACATTTCAGCGCCGCGGCGACCGAGGCATAGCGTGCGGCCTGCGCCGGGGGGTCTCCGGCAATGATCCGAGCAAGGAACGACCCGCAGAACGTGTCTCCGGCACCGGTCGCATCGACGGCGCGCACGGAATGGGCGGGGATATGGACACGCGCCTCGCCGGTGGCGACCCAGGCGCCGGCCGCCCCCATCTTCAGCACCACCACGCGGGGGCCGAGCCGGAGGTAGAAATCGAGGATGGCCTGGGGATCGGTCAGGCCGGTCAGGGTGGTGACATCCTCGTGCCCCGGCAGGGCATAGGTGGCCTGGCGCATCGCCGCATGCATCACCGCCGCCGCGCGGACGGGCGGCCACAGGCGCGGGCGATAATTGGTGTCATAGGCGACGGCGACGCCGGCGCGGTGGGCGATGTCGATGGCGCGGAACACCGCATCGCAGGCCGATGTCGAGATGCCCTGGCTGATGCCGGAGACATACAGCACCCGCGCCGCCGCGATCGCGGCGTCCGGCACGTCATCGGGGCCGTACATCGCCGCCGCCGAATTGGCGCGGTAATGCAGGAAATGGTGGCCGGCCTGGTCATGCGTGACGAAATACACCCCGGTCTGGTGCGTGCCGGTCCGCCGCACGGTCGTGGTGTCCACGCCTTCCCGCGCCCACAGCGCCATGAAGCTGTCGCCCGCCATGTCGCGCCCGACCGCGGTGACGTAGCCGACCCGGGCGCCCTGGCGCGCGGCGGCGATCGCGGCGTTGGAGGTGTCGCCGCCGTGCCCTTCCAGGTAGTGCCGGCTGCCGTCGGCCTGGACGGGCAGCTGATTGAACTCCAGCATCGGCTCGCCCATGCACAGCAGATCGATGCTCATGCCGGCCTGGCCAGCAGCTGGCGCGCGATGTCCTGGATCGCGCCGCGGTCACCGGCGGCGATCCGGCGTTCATCCACCAGCGCGCCGCCCATGCCGACGAAGGCGGCGCCGGCGGCCAGGTAGGCGGGCAGGTTCGCGGGTTCCACGCCGCCGGTCGGGCAGAAGGCGACATCGGGCAGCACGCTGGCCAGGGCCTTGATATGGGCCGGTCCGCCGGCGGATGCGGCGGGGAACACCTTGACCACGTCGGCGCCGGCGGCCAGCGCGGCGCGGACCTCGGTAGGGGTGACGGCGCCCAGCATCAGGGTCGCGCCCGCCTGGCGGCAGGGGGCGGCGAGGGTGGCATCGACCCAGGGTGCGACGATGAAGCGGGCGCCGGCGGCCAGGCAGGTTTCCGCCGCCGCGCGGTCGCCGACGGTGCCGGCGCCGATCAGCAGCGCGGGGTCCGATGCCAGTTCCCGGATCAGGGACGGGGCATCGGGGATGGTCATGGTGATTTCGAAGAGGGTCAGCCCGGCCTCACGCAGCCAGCCGATGACGGTGGCGGCGTGGCTGGCGGTGCGGGTGCGCACCACGGGTACGACCCGTGCCGAGCGCAATGTGTCCAGCAGGGGGCTGTCGGGCATGGTGCATCCTCCGTCCCGCACTGTTTCGCGCGGAACCGGCGGATGCAAGGGCGGGTGTCAGTCGTTCGTGCCGGGCCCGGTGCTGGGGTGGGCCAGGGTGTGGGCCAGGGTTTGGGTCGGCGTTTGGGTCGCCAGTGTTTCGTCGGCCCAGCGTTCCAGGCGCACGGCCTGGGAATGCAGGCCGGCGACATCCTCGCCCAGCTTGCCCAGGGTGCGGTGATAGCGCTGCATGTTCAGGCCGAGGCCGTTGGTCGTCTTGCGCAGCTGATCGAGTGATTCGCGCCAGCCGGCCATGGCGGCGCGCTGTTCGGTCAGCGCCGCGTCCAGCGAGGCGAGGGCACGGGCCAGGCGGTCCGCCGGGTCGTTGGTGGTTGTGGCCGGCTGGACGGCCGCTGGCGCGACGGGCGCGCGTGAGGGGAACGGAATGACCTGCGCGGTAAAGGCTGACATCGACACGGAACCGTCCCCTTCATGTTGTGTGCAATGGTTAACAAATGCTGAATCGCATGGAAAGGTACTAATTTGTACGAATGCAATAGTACGTCATAGTAAACGAGGATAAGTACAGTCGTCATCGGGTCCACCACATCGGGCCGACCACATGGCGGCGACAGCAGGGCGCGCCCCGATGCCGATCATGTCCAACGATACGATCCGCCCCGCGGCGTCCGCTTCTCACCTTTTCACTAGGGCGCTTTCCGGCTGACCGTAACCGGTCAGCGCGCCCTATCTCGTTGTTTGATCGCATGATCGACACGCTGCCACGATTCCGCTCAGCGTGATCATGCTCTAGCAGGATGATCGGCGTCAGGGAAGTGTAAAATGTCGATACTCGTCCGAATTATGATGCATCACCCCAGCCCGGGACGGGCGTGCTACAAGACGGGATCACAGACCAACGGACACCCTGATCCATCATGGGAATCGGTTTCGAAGCCCTCGTCATCCTGTTGCTGATCATCCTGAACGGCCTCTTCTCCATGAGCGAGCTCGCCCTCGTCTCTGCCAGGCGTGCCCGCCTCGCGGTGCTGGAGCGCAAGGGCGTGGCCGGCGCCGCCTTTGCCCGCGCGCTGGCCGACGATCCCCAGCGATTCCTGCCGACCGTGCAGGTGGGCATCACCCTGGTCAGCGTGCTGACCGGCGTGTTCGGCGGCGCACGCATCGCCGGGCATCTGCAGGACTGGCTGCAATCGAGCTATGCCGTCACGCCATCAACCGCCGAGACCATCGCGCTGACGATCGTTGTGGTGGTAACCACCTACCTGACCCTGGTGATGGGGGAGCTGGTGCCCAAGCAGCTCGCGCTGCGCCAGCCCGAGCAGATGGCGGTCTGGGTCGCCCGCCCGATCGGGTGGATGGCCACCGTCGCCAGCCCCGCCGTATGGCTGCTGGGCAAGTCGTCGGGCGCGATCATGCGCCTGCTGGGGCTGCACCGCCTGCCGCAGCAGACCGTGACCGAGGAGGAGCTGAAGGCGCTGCTGACCGAGGGCGCGCAGACCGGCGTGCTGGAGGCCGAGGAACGCGACATGATCGAGCG